>JAZNZM010000299.1:0-8223 GCA_045594965.1 Oscillospiraceae bacterium
AGATTTGTACATTACAGCAAAGAGATATAATGATGCTCTACATTTTGTTAAGAAGTTAAAGAGGGAGCGTAAGGAGTACGCAGACAAGGCTGATTCGTATTTCGCAAAAATCGAAAAATTAATCGAGAAGCAAACTGCAAAATAGGAATACCTCAATGAGGGTTTCATTTTCACGGCTATAGTTTCAAATTCAAGTGAAACCAAATGAAACCTTTTGAAACCGTATCATTTTTATCAACATACTTCACTTTGCCAATTAATATTATAAATATTATAATTCACCTTGGGCAAACTATGTCCGAGGTGATTTTTATTATGACTCCCAAAGAAGTAATGTATCTTGAGGATGCCCTTTCTCATGCCCAGTTCCTCACACAGCAATGCCGCGACGCCGCAAACAAGCTTCAGGACAACGCTCTGCAGCAGCAGGTGCAGCAGCTTACCCACAAGAACCAAGAGCTGTTCAGGCAGTTTTATTCCCTTATCTGAGGAGGAAAGATGATGAACGACAAGTGTATTATGGAAAACCTTCTTAATGTCACCAAAGGTGCCTGTGATCTATATATGCACGGCAGCATAGAGTCCTCCACCGCCAATGTGCATCAGGCATTCACAAGCGCTCTCAACGAGACTCTGTGCATGCAGGACAGCATTTATAAGCAGATGAGCGAAAAGGGCTGGTATCAGGCTCAGCAGGCCCCCCAGCAGCAGCTTGATCAGGTGAAGCAGAAGTTCTCCGCACAGGCATAAACAAGCAGCCTTTATCCATGCAGCTGCGCTGCCATTATTTGCATTTGATTCTCCCCTGCCCAATGTGCTAAAATAGCACAGGCAGCCGGGAGATATACATATCCCATTCCAATCTGCGTCACTCCTGAAGTATCCCACAAATTCCGGGCAGCATGACCTTATCAGGATCATGTTTCCCAGACTCCGGGCGAAGGCTGCCGGAAAAAGAGAAATTATCATGCTTGCAAAAACCAAGCGCGCTGCATAATACGCGGCGCGCTCTTTTTATATTCTCCCTGTGGAGACCGTCATTGCATTATTAAGAAAATAATGCTATTCTGTAACAGTCAAACAAAATGCAGAAAGGTGAAAAACATGAAAAAAACGCTCTCTTTTATTATGGCACTGATTATATGCCTGTCTCTGATAGGCTGCGGCAGTTCCGCTGATGATAAACTCCCGCTTGAACAGGAGCCTTCTCTTTTGCCCTCAGAAACTCCCGCCGCCCCGGTTCCCGAAGCCCCCAGCAGTCCCTTTTCCGCTCTGGATGAAGAGTATACTGTAGATCTGCCCATATATACGCTGAGCACCTTCTATTCATCTCTGGGTGATGACACCTACACCTATAGCAATGTTGTGCACGACGATGAAGGACGCGTAATTTCATGGGAAAAGCAGGAAAACAGCCACGCATCCAACGGATACACCGCTGAATATAACGAGGACGGTCTGCTCTCCTCCCTGACATACCACCATTCTCTCTATGGCTACACCGAGGTTTACACGTATAACGAAGCCGGTCTTCTGACCGAAAAAACCGAAACCGATCCCGACGATGCGGAATACTACCTTACACGAACCTACGCATACGATGAAAACGGCATGCTTTCCGGCGGCAGAACAATGTCCTCTTCCGATTTCTATGACGGCGGTATAGATGAATACAGCTACGAGTTGGACGAACAGGGCCGCATTATTAAAGAAAGCGATTACTCGGTTGACATGGATTATCTCAACGAGAACAGCTATGAATACAACGAGCTCGGTCAGATGATTGAATCCCATGAGTCCACCATAGACGAGGGTATTCTCAAAAGCATATACGACACGAACTTCGATTATAACGCCTATGGCTTTCCCATATATGCTCACATTGACAATTCCTTTGATTATAAAGGCGATACTGTAAAATGGGAAAGCAGCTCCACCTATGCCGCTACAGGCAGCATCACAGTAAACTCCGCCGATGACGATATACTCAAGCCTGTCAGCGCATGGCTTTCCTATGAAGAAGAGAACATTCTCCCCGCAGCAGACACCGTGCTCAGCAGCATAACTCTTACATCCGCCGGGAACGGCACTTACAGATATGCTCTTCCCGCAGAGGAAGCAGACACACCTGAGTACAGCATTTTCGGCAGGATGCAGGGGCTCAATTCTTTCTCTGTTATTGATATTTCCGCTTACTCCGCACAGGATTGCGCCAATCAGTTTTTATGGCGCTATGAGGCTGTCCTCACACAGCTTCTCGGTCTCGAAACCGCTGAGCTTAACGGAAGAATCGTGGTCAAGGACGGAAACTTCTCTCTGGCCACTCTGTCAATTGAATTTGCCGATGGAGCTTACTCCCTTGTTGTAAGCATCAACTGAGTTTTGGAGGTATATTCCACTTGAAGAGATTCTTAATTCTTTTTGTATCAGCTATGCTGTGCCTTTGTCTGTGTGCCTGCGGCAGCTCCGACAGTGATCTACCTGCCGAAGAGCAGCATGCTCAGGCCGCCGTTCCCACAGCCAATCCCCTTCTCCACGTGGAAGAGCTGCTGCAGGGAACCTGGGAATACTATGACGAAAGCATTGGTTTCGGTGAAATATTTGTTTTTAAAAACGGCAGCGTGGATTATACTGCATATGTATCCGCGGCACGGGATAACGACAGCAATGTCAGCGGCAGCTACCGTGTAAGCGACAGCAGCATCACCACTGTACTGAACGGACACGAGACGCACTTAGACTACGAAATTGATGGTGACCGCATGGCACTGATGCTGTATGTGGACTCCGGCCGTGACGCAGGCAGCACCCGCGTTTATTATCAGACGGAGAGAACCGAGCTTGACCCGGAGTTGGCCTCTGTTAACCGTTCCGAGTCCGCCACCACAGAGGCCCCACACCGCGAAGACGATTACTCCGACTCTTATTCAAAGGATAATAACATTCCGGATTACTCCCAGCCCAGCAGCTCCGGTGAGCGAAACGCTTTGGCTGACGCAAAGCTCTATCTGGAAGTCATGGCTTTCTCCTACAGCGGCCTTATAGACCAGCTGGAATATGAAGGTTACAGCTATTCCGAGGCCAAATACGGTGCCGACAACTGCGGCGCCGACTGGTATGATCAGGCCGTTTTGTGTGCCGAAAGCTATCTCGAGATTATGCCCTTCTCCCGCAGTGAGCTTATTGACCAGCTGGAATACGAGGGCTTCACCTATGATCAGGCCAGCTATGCTGTTGACATTGTTTACTAATCACTCCAAGTAAAAAAAATCAGCGCGCCGCAAAATACGCGGCGCGCTCTTTTTACTTTTCAGATAATGAATCCGGCTATCAGAGCAGCAGCGGAGGCAGCCAGAGCCACCACGATGAGAGGCAGCCGCAGATAAGCCAGTATCACGGCCACGACCGCTCCGATAACGGAGGTCACCATATCACCGGTTGCATAGAAAATAGCGGGTATGGTCATTGCAGAGAGAACGGCATAGGGTATGTAGTAGAGGAAGGAGCGAATAAACCTTGACTCTATCTTTCTGCGAAAAAGGGTGAAGGGCAGCATGCGTATAAGATAGGTCACCACAGCCATTACAGCAATATACAAGGCAACACTCATGATTCTTTCGCCTCCTCTTCAGCTATGGGGAAGAGCCATGCACAGATAAGGGCAGCTCCCACAGCGCTTATGATGATGGCAAATCCGCTGGAAACAGCAGTGAACACATAGTAGAAAAGTATGCTCAGTGCCGCAGCGATAAGCACGGTGCAAAGCACACTGCGGCTTTCTCTGGCAGGAGGGATGATAATGGCAAGGAACATCCCGTAAAGCACAAGGCCCATAGCGTCTGTAATAGCCTGCGGGAGTATGCTGCCTGCGGCAGCGCCAAGAGCGGTACCAAGAGTCCAGCCCACCGCGGAGATAAGGATAAGTCCGAACATATATATGGGTTCTATTTTCCCCTTCTGCACGGAGCTTACGGCAAATATCTCGTCGGTGATACCGAAGGCAACCAGCATACGGCGAGGGGTATTGAATTTATCGCTTAGCTTCTGGCTGAGGGAGAGGGCCATAAGTGCGTAGCGAAGATTGATGACAAGCTGGGTCATCACCATCTCTATCAGACCTCCGCCTGCGGCAATTATTCCAACTCCCGCAGCCTGACCGGCACTGGTGAGATTTGTCAGAGATATGATTATTGTTTCAAGGACTCCTATTCCAAGGCGGACAGACATAATGCCAAAGCCGAAAGACACCGATAAGTATCCAAGGGCAATGGGCACGCCGTGGTACAGTCCCTTTTTGAAAAGCGGATTCACGGGCAAACGAACCTTTCCTTTGAGTATTTTGTTATTTTAGCAAGATTTATTCAGAATTTCCAGACCCTTTTGACCATTTAGTGAAACTTATCCGAAAACATGAATATTTTACCTTGCCCGGAGGAAAAATATGTGCACAAGCACATTATTGGAGGTAAAACAAACCATGAAAAAATACGGAAGAATCCCGCTTATCTGTCTCTCGCTCCTGCTCTGTCTCAGTCTGGCGCTGGGTGCGTTTGCCGCAGAAGGCTCTCTCATAGCCGAAAACCTTGAGATAAGCACCTACAGAGGCGTTGCCGTTGGTGGCAGGCTCACCGTGGCGGATGACGGCTGCGAGGTCGTGGGCTTTGAGATCACCACCCCTCCCGGCAAGGGCAGTGTGGAGCTTGGCGATGACGGCTGCTTTGTATACACCCCTCACGAGGGTAAAAAGGGCAAGGATTATTTTGGCTACAAAGCCATAGACTCCGAGGGCGCCTACTCTCAGGAGGCCACAGTTATCATCACCATACGCAAGCAGAAAACCAGAGTCACCTATTCAGACATGGCTGAGCATCCTGCCGCATGGGCAGCTGTCACCTTGGCTGAAAATGGCATTTTCACCGGAGAAAACATTGCAGGAAAACATGTCTTCCGCCCTGACGAACCGGTGACAAGAGGCCAGTTCCTCACCATGTGCATGCTGGTTGCGGACACTCCCCTTATGCATGATGTGAAAAGTACCGGTTTTGCAGACGATGAGGCCATAGCAGCATGGGCAAAGCCCTATGTGGGTACTGCTCTCAGCCGCGGCTATATAAAAGGCTATGAAAGCGAAGAGGGCATTGTGTTTTCTCCCGATGAGAGCATTTCCGCCACCGAGGCCGCAGTCATGCTGGATAACATTCTGTCCCTCACCGAAGCCGTTGCCGTATGGTACAGCTATGATGAGATACTGCCTGCATGGGCAGTGCAGTCCGCTGCAAATCTCTCCGCCTGCGACATTATTCCCGACAGTCTCTCCCTGCTGGATGATACTCTCACCCGTGCCGAGGCCGCAGAAATGATATGCAGTGCAATGGATACCCTGGCGAACAGGGGGTAAAAATAAGCACAGTGCCGTCGCAAAACGGCACTGTGCCTATTTTTCCGTTTATCTGCAGGCTCTATACAGGAAGGTCACTATCTGTGCCCTTGTGCATGGATCGTTTGGAGCAAAGGATGTGGCGCTTACGCCGCTTGTTACACCCGTTTCAACCGCCCATGTAACAGCGGGAGCGTACCACGCTTCAGAAGGAGCATCCTCAAAGGGCAGCTTTCCCCCGCTCTCCGGCTCACCCATCCATCGCCATATGAAGGCGGCTATCTGGGCACGGGTGCAGACATCATTGGGAGAAAATTCTCTTTCGCCTGTTCCGCTTGTGATGCCCTTTTCCGCTGCCCAAAGCACCGCGTCCCGATAATAGGCGTTTTCACCCACATCCTCAAAGGGGCAGTCTGTGCTCTCAGGCTCAGGCTCTCCCGCGGCTCTCCACAGGAAGGTCACCGCCTGCGCTCTTGTGCAGCCCTGAGCGGGGGCAAACTGCGTTTCGCTGGCTCCGGAGGTGATACCCTCAGCTGCCGCCCATGCCACGGCCTCACAGAACCACGAACCCTGAGGAACATCTTCAAAGTCCGGTGCGGGTACGCTGCCTATTTCCTCGCTCCTTGTTTCGCCGCAGAGGGTGCAGGTATATGTAAGCTCTCCCGCTTCGGCTGTTGTTGGCCGCTTTGTAACAAAACCCTCGTTCCAGCTGTGGCCTGTGGCCGGAATCGCAGTTTGATCCACTGTAGTCACAGCGCATACGGTGCAGCGCTTAGCGTCACTGAGGCCATCAGTAGTGCAAGTGGCAGCGTAACCGGGGATTGTTTCCTCCTTGTGTCCAAGGGCGCTGCCCTCCACGGTCAAAGTGTCTTTTTCACCGCAGATTGTGCAAAGGGCGGTTTTGGTGCCCTCTGTTGTGCAGGTGGCATTATTATCGGGGACATACTCTCCGAAGCTGTGTCCAAGGGCAGGTGAAAGCTCCTTGCTGTATTCCGCGCCGCAGACATGGCAGCTATGCACAGCTTTCGCGCTCTCCGTGCAGGATGCGTCGGTGGTATAGTCGCTGTAATACTTATACGGCTCGCCTTTGCCATTTTCCCATACCTGCAAGTATTCTATATTCAACTTCGAGCTCAGGACTGTAGGTCTCGTAAAAATATAGTTCAAAGAAAAGTCCGCTGTATCAAACCATGGATCTTCATCGTGGATAAACTCATCAACAAACACTCCGTCTTTTGGAAATCTCGTCCAATAATCATCAAAAGCGCCGATCTCCTCTCCGTCGATCAAAAGCCAAGCCATGTTACTGCCGTCTTCGGATATTCGGTTTTCAATTACATAGGTATGCTGCTCTTTGGTAATGTGACTATCCAGATTAATGCGATATTGATCATAGCCGCTTTCTTTTTCAATCTCTCCGGAAGATGTTTCATATTCCTTTGTGTAATAGAACATACAGCTTGTGTACCTGTCACACCAGTACACCGTCGGGTCCGGCGATAAGCCCGCAGCAATAGAGGACAGTACAAATCCCCCTTGACCGCCAATACGAAATTCAACGATCCATGGTTTATCGTTATCAAGCTTTATGGGTTTTGCGGTTTTGTAGTAATAGCCCTTCAAGCTGCCGTCCGTGTTCAGGGACTCCAGATTTTCAAGGGTGTTGGAGTCCAGCCCCTCCCCCGACACATTCACCATGTGAGTGCCGTCATACTCCCAGCGATAAACACCGGATTCATTGTAATGGCTGCAGGTATTGGGAAGCGCTATCTCAAAGCTTACTGCGCTTTCCCATGAATAGCTGTCGATAAACTTTCCGTCCAGCCAGCTTCCCAGGTTGGAAGCCGAGTCCTGTCCCGGGTTAAAATCGAAATCGTCCCTCAGCTTCAATATCACTTTAAGGCGAATGCTGTCTTTATCCAGTTCAAGACGCTCAAAATATATCCGCATAAGTCCGGAGCCCACGACATCCCACAACATCTGATCATATTCATTGGGACGAAATTCCGGCCGTGATCTTGCGCTGCTGACAATAAATTTGCTGATTATATTACTTTCAAGCTGTAGCTGGTCCTCGTCGGGAGAACTGTAGACATGGAAATGGTAACTTTTTTTATCGCTGTAGTTTGCGCATCCGCCAGCCAAGTATAATGTCTCGCATTTATTGTTTATCATGTACAGCGTACCGGCGTATACGCCATCGGTAAATGCCATGCGCATCAGATCGGCGCGGAGCATTGCTTTTGTGAAAGCGCTGTCCTTCCCCATTGAAAGAAACTTTCCTCTGCCAAAAACAGCATGGCTGTAGAGCACATTTGCCCCGTCACTCCCGCTGACCGTACCAAGAGAACGGACATAGGCATCATATTGCTCCGCAACGGCGGAGTAAAGAGGGTCGTCCGCCGCCTGAGTGGGAATTGTGGGTATAAGACCGAGTATGAGGATAAAACAAATAATACAGCCTAAAACTCTTCTCTTTATCTTCAAGGAACATGCTCTCCTTTGTTTCTTACATTCAATTATAAAGGTTACAATATTTTTTCAGAGTTTTCAAGCATTTTCCAAACGAGCGCATTCAACAACAAATAGGGCTACAATGGCGCGCCGGGGTCGTCGCGCCCTACGGATCATACCGTCAAGACTAAACGGCGGGGTGAGCTTCACCCCGCCGTTTGACAATTATTTATTTTTTCAGTTTTTCGGCCAGAGCCTCGTCCGCTTCGGCAATCAGGGTGCTGTAGTCTGTATAAATAACCATTCCGGGCAGGGAGCCCTGAGGTTTTTTCACAAACTTCACCCGGGTGTAGTCCACACTGACCTTTCCTCCGGCGTTTGCCTGAGAGTGC
>JAZNZM010000300.1:0-2185 GCA_045594965.1 Oscillospiraceae bacterium
CCCACCCGTCAGGTTCCCCGCTTTGCCAAGCCCGGCCTTCCCGGTGAGGAGCGCGAGATCATTCTCGAGCTTAAGCTTCTGGCAGACGTCGGCCTCGTCGGCTTCCCCAATGTCGGCAAGAGCACTCTGCTGAGCGTCGTCAGCAAGGCTCACCCCAAGATCGCTAACTACCACTTCACCACCCTCTTCCCCAACCTTGGTGTTGTGTACGTCACCGAGGGCGTCAGCTTTGTCATGGCTGATATCCCCGGTATTATCGAGGGAGCCAGTGAGGGCGCAGGTCTCGGCCACGATTTCCTTCGCCACATAGACCGCTGCCGTCTGCTTATCCACCTTGTGGACGTTGCAGGCAGCGAGGGCCGCGATCCCATTGAGGATTTCGAGGCCATAAACAAGGAGCTTCACGATTACAGCGAGGAGCTGGCAAGCCGCCCCCAGATAGTTGTTGCCAACAAGTGTGACCTTCTGGGTGAGGACAGAGAGCCCATAGAGCGCTTCAAGGCTCATGTTGAGGCTCAGGGCTATAAGTTCTTTGAGATGAGCGCCGTGGCCCATCAGGGCACCAGAGAGCTTGTAAAGCACGCCGCCGGCATGCTGGACAGCCTCCCCCCTGTTATCCACTACGAGGCAAACTACGTTCCCCCGGTACCCACCATCGATACCAGCGCAGAGCTCACAATCGAGAACCCCGAAGAGGGATACTGGATCGTAGAAGGTCCCTGGCTTGAGAAGCTGCTTGACAGCACCAATCTGGGTGATGTGGACGGCAGAGTGTACTTTGACCGTGTTCTCCGCGAAGCCGGAGTGTTTGACCGCCTTGAGGCCATGGGCATAGAGGACGGCGACACTGTCGCAATGTACTATCTGCAGTTTGAATACCAGAGCTGAGAGAACAAGCCCCGAACGAAAAAATCGTTCGGGGCTTGTTCCATATGCACATATTTGTGTATCAATCAAAGATAGCGGTGAAATTGGGCTTATTGTATGCTCTCAGGCACATTTCTATCTGCTCCGGTGTGTTCTTCTCAAGGCAGAGTTCGGGAAGCTTATCCATCTCAAACCAGCCGCACTCCGTGGTTTCAATATTTTCAGAGAAATCTCCTCCCAAATAAGAGCAGAGAATAAATATCTTATAAACACTTATGGCGGAAATCCGTCTGAGGCCGTTATTCTTCTGCCAATCCTGTACGGCAACAAGCTTAAGGGGCTCTACCATTGCTCCGGCTTCCTCTTTTGCTTCCTTTACGGCATTTTCCGCTGCAGAAAGTCCCACATCGGCCCAACCTCCCGGCATGGACCAGCGTCCGTTATTTTCCTTCACAAGAAGAATTCTGCCGTCCTCAATTACAGCGGCACGCACATCCACCTTAGGAGTCTGGTATCCCCTTTCACAGCAGAATATATCCTTTATTTTCTCAATGGGGGTGTCAGAGATTTCGGTGAGCATAGCCGCTGAAATCTCCCGTATACGTTCAAAACGTTCTATATCATACTTATCACGGCTGTAGTGAAGCCCCGCCTGGGCAAGGCTTTGAAGCTCCCTTGCCCAGAAAATGATGTTTTCGCTGTACATATAAAACACCTCAGAAATGCTTTAACTTATAATATAATGTACACAAGTATGTATGAAATTAATGGGAGCAGCATAAAAAATATACCAAAGATACGGCAAATTATTCTGTCTGCTTTTGTTGGATTAAGCGTATAGCCTCTACCTAACCAATAATTACGCTGATTATATTTGAAAAGGCTCAGTTCAATGAAGAAATCCGGGTATAGCAGCATCAGGAGCCCCAGAATGAATATAAGAACACATAGGATAATAACAATAGGCCTTGCCCATTTATCATCCTTTATTATCTCCGCATTTTCTTCCATTTCCTTAATTTCTTCTCTGGTTGGCCTTAGCCGCTGCTCCGCCGACAAAGAAGATGCGGAATGGGTTTTCTCTTCAAGACAGCAGGCCTCTGCAACAAGGGCTGCATTACCAATTATAAATACGGAGGCTCCAAGGAATATCACAACCGCAATAAACATGCTAACGAACTTATATGCAGTATTTTTTTCCCTTGGCATTAGGCTTCCCTCACAATCCCTGCATTTGAAAAAGAGGAAGCACAAGCTTCCTCTCTTATTATAATTCATTTTTATTCTTAAGGCAATAATCAGTCAAGATTCTTCATGC
>JAZNZM010000301.1:0-7722 GCA_045594965.1 Oscillospiraceae bacterium
CGACCCACGGTATGTGGCGGCGGATATGCTCTCTCAGGCTGAGCACGATGTTCTGGCCACCGCCGTTCTGGTCACGGACAGTGAGTATCTTGCCATTGCGGTGCAAAAGGAAATTGAAAAGCAGCTTGCTGAGCTTCCCAGAGAGGCAATAGCCCGGGCGTCCATTGAAAATAACAGCAAGATAATTCTGACAGACAGCCTTGAGAAGGCGGCGGAGGCCGCCAATATCATAGCTCCCGAGCATCTTGAGTTATGCGTTGAGGACCCCTTCGCCCTTATGGGCAAAATCAAAAACGCAGGCAGCATCTTCCTTGGCCGCAGCACTCCCGAGGCCATGGGCGACTACTTTGCCGGCCCCAACCACACCCTGCCAACAAGCGGCACGGCAAGATTTTCAAGCCCTCTCAGCGTGGACGACTATGTGAAAAAATCCAGCTTCATCTACTACACTCCCGAGGCTCTGAAGGCCGCAGCTCCCATGGTGGCGGAATTTGCCGAGAGGGAGGGGCTTCGGGCTCACGCCAGAAGCGTCACCATTCGATGTGAGGATGAGTAAAAAATGAGTAAATTTTTGTCCAAAGAGGCCGCCGCTCTGGAGCCATATGTGCCCGGAGAGCAGCCCAAAGGCGGCATTTTGATAAAACTCAATACCAACGAAAACCCCTACCCTCCCGCACCGGGAGTTGTGGAGGCTCTTAAAAATGCGGATGCCGCAGCCCTCAGGCTCTATTCTGACCCGGACTGCACAGCCCTCAGGGAGGCCGCTGCGGAGTTTTACGGAGTGAAGCCGGAGAATATCATAGCGGGCAACGGCTCCGATGAGGTTCTGGCTTTTGCCTTCCGTGCCTTCTGCGGAGAGGGCAGGGGATTGGCCTTCGCCGACATCACCTACGGTTTTTATAAGGTCTGGGCGGCCCTATACGGCATAGAGACAACGCTTATCCCCCTTCGGGAGGATCTGAGTCTGTCCGTGGATGACTACATGGCTTTTCCCGGCACAGTGCTTATGGCAAACCCCAACGCCCCCACCTCTCTGATGAATCCCCTCAGCGAGATGAGAAGGCTTCTTGAGGGAAACAGAGAGCGCCTTGTTATAGTGGACGAGGCCTATGCGGACTTCGGCGGAGAGAGCGCAGTCAGCCTTATCGGCGAATATGACAATCTCCTTGTCATCCAGACCATGTCCAAGTCCCGTTCTCTGGCAGGTGGACGCATCGGTCTTGCCATAGGCTGCGAGAGCCTTATAGCTGACCTGAACCGTGTAAAATACTCCTTCAACCCCTATAATGTGAACCGTCTGTCTGCGCTGGCGGCCACGGAGGCTATGAAGGACAAAGCCTATCTGGAAAAAACACTGGCTCTTGTGAAGGCGGCAAGAGAGTATACGGTAAGGGAGCTGCGGGCACTGGGCTTTTATGTGCCGGACTCCAACACCAACTTCGTGTTCGCCTCCTCTGACAGAATAAGCGGCAGGGATTACTGCGCCGCCCTTCGGGAAAGGGGCATACTTGTCCGCCGCTTCGACAGCCCTGAGCGCATAGCCAATTTCAGCCGCATAAGCATAGGAACAATGGAGAATATGGAGGCTCTTATCAGAGCCACCAAGGAAATACTGGAAGGATGAGCCTCATGAGAAAAGCATCCGTTTTTAGAGAGACAAAGGAGACCGCTGTAAGTATAGAAATCTGCCTTGATGGCAGGGGAAGCGCTGAGATTGCCACAGGCTGCGGTTTTCTCGACCATATGCTGGAGCTTTTTGCCCGCCACGGAGACTTTGACCTTAAGGCAGAGTGCTGCGGAGACATTCAGGTGGACTATCACCACACGGTGGAGGATGTGGGCATATCTTTGGGCAGGGCGTTTTCCCAGGCTCTGGGGGAGAAGCGGGGCATAAGACGTTACGGTCAGTTTTTCATGCCCATGGACGAAACGCTGATGCTCTGCGTCTGCGATATTTCCGGCAGAGACCATCTGGGCTGGGCTGTTCAGATGCCCTCTCCACAGGTGGGAGACTTCGACAGCGAGCTTGCCAGAGAGTTCTGGCTGGGCTTTGTGCGCAATTGTCCCATGGCCCTGCATTTCCGCATGTTTTCGGGAGACAACACCCACCATGTTATAGAGGCCATGTTCAAGGGCATGGCAAGAGCTTTGAAGGAGGCTGTGGAAATCGACCTCCGTCACCCGGAGGAGATACCCAGTACCAAGGGAGTTTTGTGATATGATAGCAATAGTTGACTACGGCGTAGGCAATCTGTTCTCACTGAAAAGCAGCCTTGCCGCTCTGGGGCTTGAGAGCGCGGTCACAGGGGACGCGGAGATTCTCCGTGCTGCGGATAAGATCATACTCCCGGGAGTGGGAGCCTTTGGTGATGCTATGGCAAAGCTCAGGGACAGCGGTCTTGTGCCAACGCTTTTGGAGGAGGCCGAGAGAAAGCCTCTTCTTGGCATATGTCTCGGTATGCAGCTTCTGTTTGAGGAAAGCTGCGAGTATGGCAGCCACCGTGGTCTGGGGCTTATTCCGGGGCAGGTGCTGTCCCTGAAGGATGCCCTTGAGGATAAGAGTCTGAAGGTGCCCCACATGGGCTGGAACAGCCTCAGCATAAAAAAAGACGACCCCATTTTCAGATATTTTGAGGATGGGGAGTATGTATACTATGTCCATTCCTTCTATGCCGCCAAGTGTGAGGAAAGCACTCTTGCGGTCTCTGACTACGGCAACGTGGCGGTGACGGGGCTTGTGCGCCGTGGAATGGTATGGGGCAGTCAGTTCCACCCGGAGAAATCCGGGGATGCGGGGCTGAGACTGCTGAAAGCTTTTGGAGAGATGTGACTATGATAGATATTTACCCTGCCATCGACCTTATAGGAGGCCGTGTAGTACGGCTTTTTCAGGGCGACTACGACAAGGAAACCGTGTATTCCCAGGACCCCTGCGCCATAGCCGGAGGCTTTGTTGAGGCAGGCGCCAGATACCTCCATCTGGTGGATCTGGACGGTGCCCGTGAGGGAACTGCCGCAAACTTTTCCGGCATAGAGGCCATAGCCCGTCAGGGGGGCTTATTCATAGAGCTGGGGGGCGGTCTCAGAACTCAGGAACGCATAGAGCGATATTTTGAGCTTGGTGTTAATCGCTGCATTCTTGGCACTGTGGCGGTCACCGATTTTGACTTCACCTGCCGCATGGCCCGAAAGTACGGAGACGGCATAGCCGTGGGCGTGGATGCCAGAGAGGGCTATGTGGCCATAAAGGGCTGGAAGGAGCTTTCTGCGGAAAAAAGCGTGGACTTCTGCCGCCGCCTCCGTGACGGGGGAGTGAAGAGGATAATCTATACGGATATATCCCGTGACGGAGCGGGCAAGGGCACAAATCTTGAGATTTATGAGCAGCTGAGCCAAATAGAGGGACTTAAAATCACTGCCAGCGGCGGAGTTGGCAGCATTGAAGAGATAAAGAAACTGGAGGACATGGGTATTTCCGCTGCCATTCTTGGGAAAGCCATATACTCCGGAGAACTGGATCTTGCTGAGGTAATAAAGAAATTCCCCCAGAGGGAGGCTTGAGGAAGAATGCTTGCCAAGAGAATAATCCCCTGTCTGGATGTGAAAAACGGACGGGTGGTGAAGGGAACAAATTTTGAGGGGCTGCGTGATATGGCAGACCCTGTTGATATGGCTGAGTTTTATAATGCCTCCGGAGCGGATGAGCTTGTTTTCTACGATATAACCGCATCAGCCGAGGGAC
Source organism: Oscillospiraceae bacterium (assembly GCA_045594965.1). Classification (GTDB taxonomy): domain Bacteria; phylum Bacillota; class Clostridia; order Oscillospirales; family Oscillospiraceae; genus SIG459. The sequence continues at coordinate 3,743 of JAZNZM010000301.1, forward strand.
GGGCCCTCTTTACGGATGTTCTATGCCGTGTTGCGGAAAGGGTTTTCATACCTCTCACCGTGGGCGGCGGAATAAACAGCCTTGAGGATTTTGACCGTGTGCTGAAATGCGGCGCTGACAAGGTCAGCGTAAACTCCGGAGCCATCCGTGACCCCTGCCTTATAGCCCGTGCCGCCAGAAAATACGGCGACCAGTGCGTTGTGCTCAGCATGGATGTGAAGCGCGTTGAGGGACAGTACAGGCTTTTTGCCAAGGGAGGCCGTGTGGACACCGGTCTGGATGCCATGGAATGGGCGGAAATGGGTGTGAAAAACGGAGCGGGCGAGATAGTCTTAAACTCCATTGACACCGACGGAGTCAGGGGCGGCTTTGACCTTCCCATGCTGAGGGAGCTTGCTTCAAGGGTGGATGTGCCCATCATAGCCAGCGGCGGCGCGGGAAAAATGGAGGACTTCGGGGAGCTTTTCCGCTGCCCGGGCATAGACGCGGGGCTTGCCGCCAGCATCTTCCACACAGGCGAGGTGGAAATAAAAGAGCTTAAGAAATATCTGAGGGGACTTGGTGTTCCCATGAGAATATGAGGATACAGCTATGGCATTGAAATTTGATGAAAAAGGACTTATCCCTGCGATAGTGCAGGACCATTATTCAAAGCAGGTGCTCACTTTAGCATACATGAACGCAGAGAGCCTTGCCATCAGCATGGCCGAGGGCAGAACCTGCTTCTATAGCCGCAGCCGTCAGTGTCTCTGGCGCAAGGGCGAAACCAGCGGAAACTTCCAGCGCATAGTGTCTATCACAGCCGACTGTGATGAGGACGCTCTTGTGGTGGAGGTGGTCAAGGAGGGCCCTGCCTGCCATACCGGGGAAGAAAGCTGCTTTTTCAATGAGATTTACATCTCCGAGGAGCTGAAAAGCTTCAGCTACGAGGCTCTCTATGAGCTTATCAAGGGCAGAAAGACCTCTCCCAAGGAGGGCAGCTACACAACTTACCTTTTCGAAAAGGGCATGGACAAAATACTGAAAAAGCTGGGGGAGGAGTCCACCGAAGTCATCATCGGCGCAGCCAAGGGCGACAGAGAGGAAACGGTGTACGAGCTGGGCGACCTTGTGTATCACGCAATGGTGCTGATGGCCGAAATGGGCATCAGCGTGGAGGATGTTACGAGGGAGCTTGAAAAGCGCCATGTTATAGACCGAAAGGTAAAACAGGAGCGTATGCAGTGATGAAAAACGAAGCGTTTTCCTGCTCTGTCCACACCCACAGCACTCTCTGTGACGGAAAGGCAAGCCTTGCTCAGATGGCTGAGGCGGCTTATGCCGCCGGAATAAAGCATCTGGGCTTTTCCGGCCATATCCACACCGATATTCCCCATGATCAGGGCAATGTTCTGGAAAAGGGAGCCACTGAGTATTTAGCGGAGACTTTGCGCCTCAAGGAGCTGTATAAGGGCAAAATGGATATTCTCCGTGGAATAGAGTGGGATTCCTGCTCCAACGAGGGAGTGCCGGAGGACCTTGACTACTGGATAGGCTCTGTCCACAATCTCCGGGGCGAGGACGGCACATATTACAGCGTGGACTGGCGGCGCGACAGCTTCTGCGCCTGCCGTGACAGGGTGTATGCCGGGGATATCTATGCCATGATACGGGGCTACTACGCCGAGGTGGCAAGAGTTGCCGCCATGAAGCCCGCAATTCTGGGACATATAGACCTCATAACGAAGATAAACGGGGACGGGAGCTTTTTCGATGAGAGCTGCGAGGAGTATAAAAAGGCTGCCCTTTCTGCCCTTGAGAGCCTTGACCCAAGGGCCACACTTCTGGAGATAAACACGGGAGCGGTTGCAAGGGGCTACCGCAGCGACAGCTATCCCGCGGATTTCATTCTCTGCGCATGGCATGAAATGGGGGGCAAGGTCATTGTCACATCCGATGCCCATAGCCCTGAGCATCTGCTTTTCGGCTATGAGGCTGCTGTGAAAAGAGCGGAAAAGGCGGGCTTTGATTCCTGCGCGATCCTCACTTCCGGAGGGATAAAAGATGTTTGAAAAGGGAGATACTGTGCGCCATTTCAAAAGGGAGCTGCTCTCTCCCCGGGAGCTTGAAGCTGAGCCGAATATGTATCTTTACGAGATAGTGGGGGAGGCCGAGCACACTGAAACAGGGGAGAAGCTTATTGTGTACAGACCTCTCTACGGGAACAAAGCTCTCTATGCCCGTCCCGCAGCGATGTTTTGCTCTGAAGTGGACAGGGAAAAGTACCCTGCTGTGAAGCAGAAAATGAGATTTGAAAAAGAAATATAATGACAATTTTTTGACAGAAAAATACACGGCAAAATTGCCCTTCTAAGATTCGGGTAATTTTGGATGTGTATTTTTTTTGGCATTAACAAGGGCGAAATAACAAAATAGTTAATAAAATCTTACTTTTGAATTAAGTTGTTCGTATTTTTAACAAAGTTTTTTCAAGTTAATTTTTTAATTTAATCATTTTATATTTACATCGTTATTTTCACAGTATATAATATTCGGGAAAGTGAACGGACTCTGTTTTCGTCCCAAATGCGTCCACGGAGCGTGGACGGTATTATTTATTGCGGAAAACTGTTTCACATATAAAAAGGAGGAAGATTTTTATGGCCCATTTGCAGGAAGCTGCGGTGGCAAAGGTCCATGCCATCTGCGACCGTTATGAGGGAGAGAATACCCCCCTCATTATGATCCTCAGCGACATTCAGAAGGAGTTCGGCTATGTACCTCTTGAGGTGCAGGAGATCGTCTCCCAGCGCACCGGCATCTCTGTTGCGGAGATTTACGGTGTTGTTACCTTCTACTCATTCTTCTCCCTGGAGCCCAAGGGCAAGTATGTCGTCGGCGTATGCCTCGGTACTGCATGCTATGTTAAGGGCGCACAGCAGATTTGCGACCAGTTCTGCGAGATGCTGGGCATCCAGCCCGGCCAGACCAGCGATGACGGTCTCTTCACCGTTGACGCTCTGCGCTGCATCGGCGCCTGCGCCGCTGCCCCCGCAGTCACCATCAACGGCAAGATCTATGCCCGCGTAAACGTCAAGGACATTGCCGGCATCATTGCTGAGTACAGAAACATGGGAGGTAATGACTGATGTTCAAGTCTTGTGAAGAACTCCGTGCCAAAATATCCGAATATACCGCCGAACTTGACACCAAGTTCAACGGCGCAGACGGCAAGCGCTACATCATGCTCTGCGGCGGCACCGGCTGCATTGCCGGCGGCACCATGCAGATCAAGGAAAAGTTTGAAGAGTACATAAAGGAAGCCCACCTTGAAGACAAGGTTGAGATCCGCGTTGTCGGCTGCTTCGGCCTCTGCTCTCAGGGTCCCTTCGTCCGCATCTTCCCCGAGGACGTGCTCTATCGCCTTGTTAAGCCCTCCGATATTCAGGAAATCGTCATGAAGGACCTCATGCTGGGTGAGACCGTTGAGCGTCTTGTCTATGAGGACCCCCAGACCGGTGAGAAGATCACCAAGATGGAAGACATCGGCTTCTATCGCAAGCAAAAGCGCATCGCCCTCCACGGCTGCGGCGTCATCGACCCCAACAGGATCGAGGAAGCTCTCGGCTGCGGCGGCTATCAGGGCCTTATGAACGCTCTGAGCATGCCCAGGGAGGATGTTATCAAGCTCATTCTTGACTCCGGACTTCGCGGACGCGGCGGCGGCGGCTTCCCCCCCGGCAGAAAGTGGCAGTTCGCCTATGACAGCGTATCCGACCAGAAGTATGTGGTCTGCAACGGCGACGAGGGCGATCCCGGCGCATTCATGGACCGTTCCATCCTTGAGGACAATCCCCTTGCCGTTATCGAAGGCATGGCCATCGCCGGCTACGCCATAGGCGCAAGCGAGGGTTACTTCTACATCCGTGCTGAGTACCCCATTGCTGTTTCCCGCATCAACGCAACCATCAAAAAGTGCGAAGAGCTGGGTCTGCTGGGCG
>JAZNZM010000302.1:0-4680 GCA_045594965.1 Oscillospiraceae bacterium
TTCGCTCTTCTTGACCGGCTCGCAACCCAGAACCTTCACAACACGGAAGTCGCTCTTGCAGAAGGTGTCAAAATCCACATTTTCCTGGGCAAAGGGTTCCACTTCAAGAGCGGGCATAGCAGCCTTGCGGGCTTTCTCGGCAGCCTCTTCAAGCTCAGCGAGAGCCTTGTCCACATCGATGCGTGGGAAGAGGGGCTGAGCAGTGGAGGTGTGCCACACAGCCTCAGCGTCTGCGCAGTAGCACTTTGCATCCCAGCCGCGTGCATTTTCAGCAACACCAAGCTGGTCAAGAATTGCCTTGGAGGACTCGGGCATGAAGGGGCTTACCAGAATTGCGGAGATGCGGATGCACTCGCAAAGATTCTTCATAACGGTGAGAAGACGAGCCTTGGTCTCCTCGCTTCTGGCAAGGATCCAGGGAGCAGTCTCGTCGATATACTTGTTGGCGCGGCCTATGAGACGGAAGGCCTCGGAAAGAGCATTGTGGAGCTGGTAGGCCTCCATGTGCTTTTCGTAGTTAGCGATAACATCCTCTGCCAGAGCCTTCAGCTGAGCATCAAGCTCAGCGCTCTCGCCGCCTTCACCCAGAACGCTGTCGAAATACTTCTGGTTCATGGCGGTGGTGCGGCTCACCAGATTGCCAAGGTCATTGGCAAGGTCGGTGTTGATGGTCTTGATAAGAAGCTCATTGGAGAAGTTGCCGTCACTTCCGAAGGGGAAGGTGCGAAGCAGGAAGAAGCGCAGAGCGTCCACACCGAACTTCTCAGCAAGGATATAGGGGTCAACAACGTTGCCCTTGCTCTTGCTCATCTTGCCGCCGTCCAGCAGCAGCCAGCCGTGGCCGTAGACCTTTTTGGGCAGGGGCTCACCGAGGCTCATGAGCATTGCGGGCCAGATGATGGAATGGAAGCGGACTATCTCCTTGCCCACGAAATGGACTTCGGCAGGCCAAAAAGCCTTGTAATCATCGTACTTGTCGTTCTCAAAGCCCAGCGCGGTTATATAGTTGGAAAGAGCGTCGATCCAGACATATACCACATGGCCGGGATCAAAGTCCACAGGCACGCCCCATGTGAAGGAAGTGCGGGAAACACAGAGATCCTCAAGACCGGGCTTGATGAAGTTATTGACCATCTCGTTTACGCGGCTTCTGGGCTCCAGAAAATCGGTGTTTTCCAGAAGGTCCTGAATGCGGTCTGCGTATTTGGAAAGACGGAAGAAATATGCCTCTTCCTCAGCATCCTGCACCTCGCGGCCGCAGTCGGGACACTTGCCGTCCACCAGCTGGCTCTCGGTCCAGAAGCTCTCACAGGGCTTGCAGTACTTGCCGGTATACTTGCCCTTATAGATGTCGCCGTTTTCATACATCTTCTTGAATATCTTCTGAATTGCGGCAACATGGTAGTCATCGGTGGTGCGGATGAAGCGGTCGTTGGAGATGTTCATCAGCTTCCAGAGATCCTTGACGCCTCTCTCGCCCAGAACGATATTGTCAACAAACTGCTGGGGAGTTACGCCGGCCTCAGTGGCCTTGTCCTCTATCTTCTGGCCGTGCTCATCGGTGCCGGTGAGGAACATGACCTCGTGGCCGGTGAGACGCTTATAGCGGGCAATGGCGTCGGTTGCCACGGTGCAGTAGGTGTGGCCGATATGCAGCTTGTCGCTGGGATAGTAGATAGGAGTGGTAATATAGAATTTCTTGTTTTCCATTTGTCTTTTCACCCTCAAAAAATATATAAAAAAATTATTCCAAAATTCTCAGAATTTATAAAGTATATCATTGCTGACAAACCTTGTCAAGGCAAGGGAAACAGCAGCGCCCCGGAAATGGAGATGGGTGCTGTGGGGCAATTACTATGCACAATGTGGATTTCACTGCCCATAGCCGCAGAGGCGCACGGACAGCATGCTCTCCCACATTATGCTCCTCAACAGCAAGAAGCCTATACCGGACGGGAACGCCAGGTTTCCCCCAGATGAATGGCGTTGCCGCGTAAGATAGCTTCGAAACAGCTCCCGGCAGCTGCGTATTTGTTGTGAACTGAGGCCTCCTTTTGGATTGTCCCTTTTATACGAAAAAGGGGCTGTTTTTTTACAGCCCCTTTTTCACGATTCTTTGGCACTAATATATTATCGCTTGGCGAAGTCTCTGAGATAGCCCAGAGCCTCGCGGTCATACTTGCCCTTGAAGCCATGCTTGCCCTTCTCAATGATGTGCAGTGTTGCGTTGGCATAGGCCTTCTGTGCCTTTTTGGCGTAGTCAAGATTCACAATGGCATCTTTTGTGCCGTGGATGATCATGACAGGTCCGCCGTAGGGGCTGATCTCCTTGAAGGGATCCATCTCAAGCACATCGGCAACATAGCAGCGACCAAGCTTCATAGGGCCGCATTTTACTATCTCGGGTATATTTTGGGGGTCAAACTTGGCGAACATCATCTTGCCGGAGCGTGCATCATCGGGAATGCAAAGGGCAGGATAGAGCAGCACCAGCTTGGAAACCTCCTCAGGATGCTTTGCCGCTGTGAGAGCTGACACAAAGCCGCCCTGACTTGCTCCCATGAGCAGCAGCTCTTCACTTGTATAAGGCTGGCTCTTTGCGTAGGCGATAACCGCCTCGAGATCCCTTATCTCTGTAAGAACGGACATATCTGTGGTCTTTCCATCGCTTTTGCTGCCAAAAATTCCGCCGCCGCAGAAATCATAGCAGTAGGCTGCGTAGCCCAGTTCTGCCAGAGCCTGTGCATACTGGCGCACAGTATTCTGATTCACAAGGAAGCCATGGCTGACAATGGCAACAGGAAGATTATCGCCCTTTGGTCTGTACTCTGTGCCGCGAATTATCAGTCCGTCACGGCTGCACTCAAAAAAGCTCTCTGTGTAAAGCTCAGATTTGGATTTTTTGTAAAACAAAGACATTTGTGTGCCGTCCTTTCTTTATGCTGTGATGCTATTATTTTAACAAAAGCTTTTGCCTATTGCAATGGAAAATGCAGCACAGTCGGCGTATTACACAAATATGTCTGACCTTCACCCTACTCTATATCCAACTCCGGAGGCATATCTATCTCATCGGATATATATTTACCGTTTTTCTTTCTCTGGCGGACGCATTCGCTGAGAAGATACTCTATCTGTCCGTTGACCGAGCGGAAATCATCCTCCGCCCAGGCGGCAATGGCGGCATAGAGCTTTGGGGACAGGCGCAGAGGCACCTGCTTTTTCTGGTTATCCTTACAGTTCATGCTCATATCAATAGAGACTTCCCGTATTGACTATAGGCTGGGCGTCCTGATTGCCGCAGAGAACCACCAACAAATTGGAGACCATGGCGGCCTTGCGCTCTTCGTCCAGATTAACCTTTCCGCTTTCATCCAGTCTGTCCAGAGCCATTTCCACCATATCCACAGCACCGTCCACAATCATGCGGCGGGCGTCTATGATGGCGCTTGCCTGCTGACGGCGGAGCATAACGGCGGCTATCTCGGGAGCATAGGCCAGATAGGTTATCCGGGCCTCAACTATCTCAAGACCGGCCTCAGCAACGCGCTTCTGAATCTCGTCCTTTATGCGCTCGGCCACAACCTCGCTGCTGCCCCGGAGGCTGCCCTCGTCAGCCTGACCGTCGCCGGTGGTGTCCACATTGGGCGCCACGTCGTAGGGATAGATGCGGACAATGTTTCTCAAAGCGCTGTCGCACTGGAGGGAGAGGAACTCCTTGTAGTTATCCACATTGAACACGGCCTTTGCGGTGTCCACCACGCGCCATGTAACGGCTATGCCTATCTCCACGGGATTGCCCAGACAGTCGTTTATCTTCTGGCGGGCATTGTTGAGGGTCATTATCTTGAGGCTGATGCGCTTGTTGAAGGGCTCCACCTGAGGATTTTTGTTGGCAGTGACCACATTGGGCTCTTCCAGCTGTCTTACGTCGCCGCTCTGGTTCAGACGGGTCTTGGCGGCAGGGTTGAACTCGGTGCAGAAGGGATTGACCCAATAGAAGCCCTCGCCCTTGAGAGTGCCGGCATACTTGCCGAAAAGGGTCATAACGGCGGCCTCCTGAGGCTTGAGCACGTTGAGACCGCAAAGAGGTATCCAGCCGAACAGAACCAGAACTATACCCAGCACAAGAAGTATAATACCGAGAGCCGGCACGGCATTCAGGCTGAATGCGCCAAGAATGATAATCCCCACCGCTATGATATAGAGCAGTATTTCCGCGAGCATAACAGCCATGCCCAGCTTCTTCGTAGTCAGTATTTTTTCAGTCATTTATCTATTCTCCTTTCTTTTTGATATCATAATGATATCATTTAAAGGAAGTATCTGTCAATAGCTCTGCATATGAAAAAGCCCACAAAATACTTGTGGGCTTTTGAGACTGTCGAAAAACCCATGCTGCGCAGAAAAGAAATAGAGCAGCGGGGGATTATTAAGGGGGCAAAGGCCCCTCTTAATAATTAAATCATAAGTTTTTGAACTTTTTGAAGTTCAAAAAACTGGTTTCAGCTTGTCAAAAATACTTTTTTGACAAGCTGAAAAGCCCACAAAATACTTGTGGGCTTTTTGTTGGTATTAACTTATCAAAAATAATACTCCGCAAGGAACATGAAGTAATACAGGCCGTTTATCTCAACATACTGCAGCTGTTCGGTGTGGTCGCCTATGATTTCATATCCC
>JAZNZM010000303.1:0-3645 GCA_045594965.1 Oscillospiraceae bacterium
CGCCCAGAAGCTTGGGGAGATCGACCCAATGCCAGTCCATATCAATTGTGGCAACACTCAGTGGAATATCATTCTCTTCAAAGCGGGTCATCAGCTCCATATACTCGCTCTGGGTGTATGCCTTGTATCTGCTCCACCACACTCCAAGTGCATATCTGGGAATTAGGGGGACGCAACCGGATATCTTGTAGAAATCTGCAAGGCATTTGCGGTACTCATTATAATAGGCAAAGACATATACATCCTTTTCTGCGTGTTCGCGCTTTAATATCTTTCCCTCGTCGGTGAGGACGAGGCTTGCACTATCGTCAAGAACACTGACACCATCGCGGCTCATTATGCCGAGTGCGAGCTTTTCCCTGCCTCCGGAACGGTCAAGAGTACGCTTTGTTCCGCGCAGATTTCCGCGGTTATTGCAGGGCGATTCAATTCCGCTTTCCTTGAATTTTACGCTTTCAGCTTTTTCTTTTCTGATTGAAAATTTCAGAATAACCTTCTCGGTTTCGATGAAAAGACAGCCATTTTGCTCAGTAACCGTATATTCGCAAAGCGGCAGGTCGCGATACCAAACGCTCTGCGTTGCCTCATCGGTAAACTCTTTTTCGGCACAGGTTTCTATTCTGAAAAGCTGCGGGGTCAGCACAGTAATACGGCTGTTTCCGGAAAAAATCATCTGTTCCGGATTAGCCTTGCCGCGCAGCTTTACTTTCAAATTATCGGACAGCATCTTATCTCTCCTAACGATCTAAGAATATATATTAACAATAGCACAAAACTCGTTAAACAAAAAGCCCTGAAATCAATTAGATTCCAAGGCTTTTCGATTTATTCGTATGCAACTCCGAATACTGAATTAAGTTATACTCTACCGTAAATTCTGGTCATCTCGCCGATTTTCTCGGTAAGTTCCTTGGTAATGGCGTCCTTCTTCATGCGCCACTGCCAGTTGCCGGAATTTGTGCCGGGAGTATTCATTCTGCTTCTTGTATCCAGACCAAGATAGTCCTGCATCTGGGTTACAAAGAGCTGGGCCACAGAGGACATGCCTCCGCGCAGAACGCCCCAGTTTTCACCCTCTGCCTCATTGAGACCGAGGTATGTGCGTGCAAATGCAACATCATCCTCTGCTGCATCCTTCAGCCAGCCGATAATAGTGTCATTATCATGTGTGCCGGCGTAGCAGACACAGTTGGGAGTGTAAGTATGTGGCAGATAGTTGCTCGGTTCGCGGCAGTCAAACGCAAACTCAAGAACCTTCATGCCGGGCAGGCCGGATTCTTCAAGAAGCTGTTTGACTTCGGGAGTGAGGAATCCCAGGTCTTCTGCAATAAGCTGAAGCTGGGGGAACCAGTTTTTGATAACATTGACAAAGTCAATTCCGGGTCCCTTAACCCACTCGCCGTTCTTTGCGGTTTCTTCACCGTAAGGAACCGACCAGTAGCTTTCCAGTCCGCGGAAATGGTCAATACGCAGAACATCATAGAGCTTTGCAGCACCGTCAACACGGCGGATCCACCAACCGTAACCGTCCTGCTTCATCTTATCCCAGTCATAGAGGGGGTTGCCCCAAAGCTGACCGTCTTCGCTGAAATAGTCGGGGGGAACACCGGACACTCTGACAGGCATGTTTTGATCATCGAGCTGGAAGAAATACGGGGAAGCCCATACATCTGCAGAGTCCATTGCAACATAGATGGGAATATCGCCGATTATGCCAATACCGCGCTCGCGCATATATTCACGCAATGCGTTCCACTGCTTATAGAATTCATACTGAATGAACTCAAACAGATAGATATCGTCAGCAAGCTTCTCGGTATAGCGCTTTACTGCTTCGCTCTTGTGAAGGCGGATATCCTCTTCGGGCCACTCAGTCCATGCGGTCATGCCGAAATGGATCTTAAGCGCCATGAAGAGCGCATAGTCGGGAAGCCACTGGTTTTCTGATACGAATGCCTTGATAGCATCAAGCTGGGTTTCCTTGGCCCTTTCCGCTGCCTTCTGCAGGATTTTGAAGCGGTGCTTATATATCTTGCCGTAGTCTGTATGCTCGGGATCATCGCCCCAGTCGCGACGAAGCTCGGTCTTTTTAAGCAAGCCTTCTTCGCAGAGCATATCGAGATCAACATAGTAGGGGTTACCTGCGCTGGAAGAAAAGCTCTGGTAGGGCGAATCGCCATAGCTGGTAGGTCCAACGGGCAGCATCTGCCACCAGCTCTGCTTTGCTTCATAGAGGAAGTCTGCAAAATCATATGCAGCCTTGCCAAGTGTGCCGATGCCGTAAGGCGAGGGCAGTGAGGAAATGGGCATCAAAATGCCGCTGCTTCTTTTAATCATAATCTTTCTCCCTTAGCCCTTTACTGCACCAGCGGCAACACCCTTGATAATGTGCTTCTGGCAAGTAAGGTAAAATACGATAACAGGAATAATGCTCAGCAGTATCAGCGCCATTGTGGCACCAAGGTCAACAGTTCCATAGCTGCCCTTGAGATACTGAATGTGGATGGGAATGGTCATAAACTTCGTGCGGACGAGAACGAGGTAAGGCAGGAGATAGTCGTTCCAGACCCACATTATTTCCAGAATACCTACGGATATCATGGTGGGCTTGAGCATGGGAAGAACCACACCGAAGTATGTACGGATAGGTCCGCAGCCGTCAATGGCTGCAGCCTCTTCTATTTCAAGAGGTATGCTCTTAACAAAGCCCGTAAACATAAACACCGCAAGTCCCGCACCGAATCCGAGATAAATGACAGGAATCGTCCAAGGTCTGTTGAGATAGAGAGTGTCTGCAGTTTTGGAAAGAGTGAACATGACCATCTGGAAGGGAACGACCATGGAGAATACACATGCAAAATAAACTATTTTGCAGAACATGGAACCAACGCGGGAAATATACCACGCTGCCATTGATGTAAACAGGAGGATAAGCAGTGTGGACAGAACTGTGATAACTACGCTGTAAACAACAGACTTCCAGAACGGGTAGCCACCGAAGGTGAATCCCTTTATGAAGTTATCAAATCCCGCAAAGCTTTCACCGGATGGCCATGCGAAAGTGTCGGTCTTAACGAATGTGTTAACCTTGAAGGAGTTTACCGCTACCATTATGACAGGGAAAACATAAACAAGGCACAAAGCAGCAAAGAAAACGCTAAGCAGAGTTTTGCCGATATTCTTACGCTTAAGAGGATTAGTCATTACTGCTGCACCTCCTTATTTCTGGTTGCTCTGAGCTGGATAAGTCCAAGGCAGGCAACAAGCAGGAAGAAAAGGACTGCTTTAGCCTGGGCAGTACCGCGGGAAGCGACATTCTGACCATAGAAGGTGTTGTAAATATTGAGTGCCAGCATCTCAGTGGTGTGAATGCTGCTGCCGTCAGGATTGATTATGTACGGCTGACCACCTGTAAGAGCAAGGTTCTGGTCAAAGAGCTTGAAGCCGTTGGTAAGAGAAAGGAATGTGCAGATTGTGATAGAGGGCATTACATTGGGAATAGTAACGCTGAAAAGACTCTGCCAGCCATTTGCACCGTCTATTCTTGCAGCCTCGAGCATATCCTCGGGAACAGCCTGAAGACCGGCAATGTAGATTATCATCATATAACCAATCTGCTGCCAGCAGGTAAGAATGATGAGACCC
>JAZNZM010000304.1:0-6289 GCA_045594965.1 Oscillospiraceae bacterium
GCCCGTTACCGCCAGATAATTCTGGGTGAGGACGCTGTTGAGTTCCCCGAGGACGGCTACCACGGAGATGACATAAAGGCTCTGGCTCAGGGCTTCTACGAGGCCAATGGAGACAGCTTCATGGACAAGAGTGTGGAAGAGCGTCACGCAGCCATGGCTGCTTTCGGTCTGGAGCGCAATCTGCCCAAAATGCAGGCAGACCTTGCCAGATATAAGATAAACTACGATAAGTGGTTCTATGAGTCCGAGCTTCACAACAGCGGCTATGTGGCCGAGTCCGTTGAGGAGCTCACCAAGGCAGGCTATACCTATGAGAAGGACGGCGCTCTCTGGCTCCATACCTCCAAAATCCTCGGAGACAAGCTCCTTGCTGCCGGCAAGAAGCCCGAAGCCATTGAGAAGCTGGGTCTGAAGGACGATGTTCTCCGCCGCGCAAACGGATTCTACACCTACTTTGCCGCCGACATTGCCTACCACCGCAACAAGCTTGCCGTCCGCGGCTTTGATAAGGTTATCAATATCTGGGGTGCCGACCACCACGGCCATGTTGCCCGCCTCAAGGGTGCTATGGACGCTCTGGGGCTGGATGGCGAAAACAGACTGGATGTTGTTCTTATGCAGCTGGTCCGTCTTATGCGCGATGGTGAGGTCGTCCGCATGAGCAAGCGCACCGGCAAGGCCATCTCCCTCAGCGATCTGCTGGACGAGATTCCCGTGGATGCCGCCCGCTACTTCTTCAATTCCAAGCCCGACAGCCAGATGGACTTCGACCTTGGTCTGGCTCTCCGTCAGGACAGCGAAAACCCCGTGTACTATGTGCAGTATGCCCACGCACGCATCTGCTCCCTTATTGCCGGTCTGGCAGCAGAGGGACTCAGCGCCTGCTCTGCCGATGAGCTTGATATGAGCCTTCTCAGCGATGTGCACGAAATCGAACTTATCAAGCAGCTTTCCGCTCTTCCCGAGGAGATTCGTATTGCTGCCCGTGACTATAACCCCAGCCGCATCAACAGCTATGTCACCGAGCTTGCCGCAAGATTCCATCGCTTCTACTCCGCCTGCCGCATCAAGGGCGTTGATGAGGAACTGGCAAAGGCCCGTCTCCTTCTTGCCCGGAGCGTGAAGCAGGTTATCGCAAACTCCCTTGCCATTATCGGTGTCACTGCACCTGAGAAGATGTAAAGTATATCATTGAAAAGCAAATGCTTTTCAATGAGCCTTTGCAGCCTGCCGCAGCGCCTGAGCCTTCATCTCACACGTTTGCAGGCTGAAGAGTAATTTTTTGAGGCATATGTCCCAGGAAAAATTGGATAGAATTTAATTTCCGCCGGGGGCGGAAACTCTGCGAGGCTGATAAAATGACTGTTCTTGAACTTGCTTTGAAGCTGATGCTCTTCATTGTTGTTGGCTATGTTGCCCGCAAGCTGAAGATAATGCAGGACGGCTTCGACAAGATGCTGACCAAATTTGTCATGGCAATTCCTCTGCCATGTATGATAATCAATTCCTTCAACATAGAGTTCGATATTGAAAAGCTCATAAGCACTCCGGTTATTCTGCTGATGAGCGTTGGAAGTCTGGCTTTCGTCTTTATTGCCGTGCGCTTCCTGACCCCGAAGATGAAGAACTATGATATGTGGAGAACGGTGCGTTTCTCCCTGATGTTCACAAACTTCACCTTTATGGGGCTGCCCATAGTTTCCGAGCTTTACGGTCCCGAAGCTGTGTTCAACTATGTCATCTTCACCCTGCCTGTCCGTATTATTTTCTACGGCGGCGCACCCTTGATGCTGGGCAAGGGACAGAAGCTGAATGTGAAGGAGACCCTGAAAAAGTTTATCTGCGAGCCTGTTGTGGCTGTGTTTATAGGCTTTGTCCTCTACGCAACCCAGATCCGGCTGCCGCAGGTGATTACAGGAGTAATTCAGGGACTTGGCAATATGGCCTCTCCTCTCGGTCTCATTCTCTGCGGCAGCATTATTGCCGATGCCAACTGGAAGGGCATCACCAAGTATCCCTGCGTATTCTTCGTTGTGATTGCAAGACTTATAGTGGTGCCTGCCGCAGTGCTGGGAGTATTTGTGCTTCTGGGCATAGACAAGCAGACCATTCAGAGTGTTATTTTCTACTACGCCATGCCCGTCGCTTCCTTCCTGCCCTCCTTCCTGCTCCGCTATAATCCCGAGGCGGTGGAGGCCCGTGTGGCAGGCGGCTATATGGTGGTGCTGTCCACTCTGGCCTGCATAGCCACCATACCTCTTTGGACCCTGCTTCTTGAGCATATCTAGCCCAGGCTAAGAAAGGAGAACGACACTATGTTTGAAAAAAGACCTGTGATTATGGACGGAGCCACCGGAACCGAGCTCCAGCGCCTTGGGATGCCTGCCGGCAGCTGCACAGAAAAGTGGGTTCTGGAAAACCCGGATAAGATGCTCCTGCTCCAGAAGGCCTATGTGTCAGCCGGAAGCCGCCTTATATATGCGCCAACATTCGGAGCCAATGAGATAAATCTGGCAAAGCATGGCATAAAGGACGATCTGAACATCATGTGCCGCGACCTTGTTGCCCTCAGCCGTGAGGCAGCCGACGGTCTTGCCATGGTTATCGGCGATATAAGCTCCACCGGTGAGTTGGTTGAGCCATACGGTGATATGGAAGAGGATGAGCTTTTTGGAATCTTCGTCCGTCAGGCGGAGGCCATAGAGCGAGCCGGAGTTGACCTTTTCGGTGTTGAGACCCAGATGTATCTGGACGAGGCCCGTCTGGCTGTCAGGGCTGTGAAGGAAGTCAGCAAGAAGCCTATTATCGTCAGCTTCTCCTGCGGCCCCACCGGAAAAACCCTCTGGGGCGAGGATCTCTGCGATGTTTGCTCCGAGCTTGAGGAAGAGGGAATCGCTGCCTTCGGTGTGAACTGCTGCGGTGACCTTGATGTGCTCTGCTCTGTGCTGGAAAGACTCCACGAGAGCACAAAGCTTCCTCTTATTGCAAAGCCAAACGCAGGTGTGCCCGTTGTGAAAAATGGTGTTTCCGTCTATGATTTCCCCACTGAGCGCATGGGCGAATATGCCTTGAAATTCCATGAGCGTGGCGCCCGCCTCATAGGCGGCTGCTGCGGCACCACGCCTTTGCATATTGAAGCAATAGCAAAGGCCCTCAGAACATTAGTCTGACGCTCAGCGCAGCCATTATGAATCCAACAAGATCCGCCAACAGTGCCGCAGGCACTGCGTGGCGGGTCTTTTTTATGCCTGCTGCCGCAAAGTAAATTGCAATGACATAGAATGTGGTCTCCGTGCTGCCCAACATAACGGCGGCGCAGCGGCCTATGAAGCTGTCCGGACCTGAGCGTTCCATGATGTCCGTGCCTATTGCAAGAGCACCGCTGCCGCTGACAGGGCGCAGCAGCATCAGCGGCGCGCAGTCGGGCGGGATGCCTATGCGGTCAAAAACAGGGGAGAGCAGCTGAGCCAGAGCCTCCGTTGCACCGGATGCGCGGAGCATATATACAGCAGTCAGAAGCACTGTCAGGGAAGGCAAAATGCCCACCGCCACCGAAAGCCCATCCTTTGCGCCTTTTATCATGGCGGAGAATATGTCCACCTTTTTGTGTACTCCCCATATGCCGATACTCAGAAGCAGAAGTGGAATCAAAAGGGCGCTCAAGGCTGCTTCCTTTCCATTATTCGGGCAGAGATAAGCCCTGCGGACACGGAGAAAAGACTGCTTAACCATACGCAGGGTAGAATATCAAAGGGATTTGCTGAACCGAGGGAGCCTCTTATGGCAGCCACAGTTGCGGGAATAAGCTGGAGTGAGGAGCTGTTCATGATCACCAGACGGCAAAGCTCATTTTCACAGCCGGGTATTGCTTTCATACACTCTACGGCCTTGAGTCCTGCTGGGGTGGCGGCATTGCCAAGGCCCAGGAGATTGGCAGTAAAATTGGCGGAAATGGCCCCTGCGCATTCATCATCGGCAAATGAGTGGGGAAAAATCCGCCGCAGTAAGGGACTGAGAAGCCGGCTGAGGCTTTCCGTCAGACCGCTTTGCTTCATCACTTCCATGAGCGCGGACCAAAGGCACAGAGCACCTGAGATGGAGAGACAAAGCTCCACAGCGGCCTGCGCTCCTGCAAAAACTGCCTCCGATACCGCAGCGGAGTTTCCGCTTGCCGACCCGAAAAGCAGAGCGGCAGCTATCATTCCAAGCCATATAAAACTCATCAGCATGTCCGTTCCCCCTTTTGGAGGATTATATGTCCTGCAGACTAAGCATAGAACTCCGGGTGTCCCCGAGACTATAATTGTAAGGCGGTGATGGACTGACATAGCTCGTTGTGGCCCATAAAAATGTGAAATTGTGAATTGTATTGTGAATTGTGAAATTTGTATTGTGAATTGTGAAATAAAATGCACCTGTCATTCTGACAGGTGCATTTTAATTATTTTGCTATGAAATAGATGATGGCGATAATAGCGCCGAGACCAACTATATAGGCCGATGCTATCAGCAGGGATGCAGCCAATGCGCCGCGGACGGCAGCTCCACGCTCCTCGCGGTTGAAGCTGTTGTCCTCCCAAGGCCTTTCGGGCTTGGGTTCTTCCGGCTTCTGAAAAGCACGGTTTTCCTTTTTTGGCAGATGGCCGAACATTGAGGGGCGCTCGATGCCGCTCATATCAACTATAGTGCGGCCGTCATCGTCATCATAGGTCCTTCTGTCTTTTGCCATTTAGTTCTCTTCGTCGTAAAGATGGCAGACAACAAAGTGGCCGGGCTCGATCTCACGCTGTACAGGGGCCTCCTCCTTGCAGCGCTCCATGCAGTTGGCGCAGCGGGTGTGGAACTTGCAGCCCTTGGGGGGATTGGCGGGAGAGGGAATGGAGCCTTCCAGAACTATGCGGTCCATCTTTGCCTTGGGATCGGGAATGGGAATGGCGGAGAACAGAGCCTTGGTGTAGGGATGCAGGGGATTGCGGAAGATGTCTTCGGTCTCGCCGTACTCAACAAGGTTGCCCAGATACATAACGCCAACGGTGTCGGAGATATGCTCAACGACGCTGAGGTCATGGGAGATGAAGAGATAGGTGAGATTGCGCTCTTCCTGCAGCTCCTTCAGCAGGTTGATAATCTGTGCCTGAATGGAAACGTCCAGAGCAGAAACAGGCTCGTCGCAGACGATGAACTCGGGGTTCAGAGCCAGAGCGCGTGCTATGCAGATACGCTGACGCTGACCGCCGGAGAACTCATGGGGATAGCGGTCCTTATGGAAGGGCTGCAGTCCGCATTCGTCCATGACTTTGTCGATATAATCGTCGAACTCGTCCTTAGGCACCAGATTGTGCTCGCGGACAGCTTCACCGATGATCTCGCCGACAGGGAGACGGGGAGAAAGGCTGGAGAAGGGGTCCTGATAGATGATCTGCATCTTGGGACGCATGGCGCGCATTTCCTTATCGGAGAGGTCGTAGACCTCCTGTCCGTTAAAGAGAACCTCGCCTTCGGTCTTATCACCGGAAAGACGGAGAATAACGCGTCCGGTAGTGGTCTTGCCGCAGCCGGACTCACCGACGAGACCCATGGTGGTACCGCGCTTGAGCTTGAAGGTTACACCGTCAACGGCCTTTACATGGCCGACGGTGCGGGAGAAGAAGCCGCCCTTGATGGGGAAGTGCTTCTTAAGGTTTCTGACCTCAAGAATATACTCGCTCTGCTCTTCGGGGGTGATGTTCTCATTGATGTTCATGTTTTCGGACATTATCATTCACCCTCCTTTTCGTAGTAGCGGTAGCAGCTTACCTTGTGGGTGTCGCTGAGGCTTATCTCGCAGGGATACTCGCCGGAGCAGCGCTCAACGCACATCTCGCAGCGATCCTTGAAATAGCAGTAGTTGGGCATATTGATGGGATTGGGAACCTTGCCGGGGATGGAATAGAGCTTGTCCACCTTCTTGCCCACAACGGGCTTACTTGCCATCAGACCGATAGTATAGGGATGAGCGGGATGATAGAAAATATCATCGGCAGTGCCCTTTTCAACAATTCGGCCTGCGTACATGACAACGACATAGTCTGCCATCTCGGCTATAACACCGAGGTCATGGGTTATAAGCATGATGGAGGAGTTGATCTTGTCCTTCAGCTGACGGAGAAGGTCAAGAATCTGAGCCTGGATGGTAACGTCCAGAGCAGTGGTGGGCTCGTCTGCGATGATCAGCTGAGGGTCGCAGCTCAATGCCATAGCGATAACAACACGCTGACGCATACCGCCGGAAAGCTCGTGGGGGTAGCTG
>JAZNZM010000305.1:0-2983 GCA_045594965.1 Oscillospiraceae bacterium
TGAAACAACTCCTTGGCGCACAGAACGACATGGCTACGATCCGACTTGCCGCCGATGCAGAGTGTAGCAAGGCCCTTCTTGGCGTCTTCGCGCTTCTGCAGCTCGTGGAGCAGAGTGACAATGATGCGGGCGCCGGAGCAGCCTACGGGGTGGCCGATGGCGAGAGCGCCGCCGTTGACGTTGACCTTGGACATATCGAAGCCGAGCTCGCGTGCAACAGCGATGGACTGAGCTGCGAATGCCTCGTTAGCCTCAACAAGGTCCATATCCTCGATGGTGAGGCCGGCCTTGTCCATTGCCTGACGGGAGGCGGGAACGGGACCGGTGCCCATGGTCTTGGGATCTACGCCGCCCTGACCCCAGCTCAGGAGCTTTGCCATGGGCTTCAGGCCGTACTTCTCAACGGCTTCGCCGGAGGCGAGAACGATGGCGGCAGCGCCGTCGTTGATGCCGGATGCGTTGCCGGCGGTGACGCGGGCCTGACCTGCGTCAGCCTGTGCTTCCTTGCAGGCAGCTGCTGCGAAGGTGTCTTCTACGGTACCGCCGTTTGCTACAAAAGCGTTGTCAGCGGAGACCTTGAATGCGGGACGGAGCTTGGCAAGACCTTCCATGGTGGTGCCTGCGCGGGGGAACTCGTCAACCTTGAAGTCAACGATCTGCTTCTTGACCTTTACGGGAACGGCAACGATCTCGTCCTCGAAACGGTTGGCAGCAAGAGCGGCAGCGGTCTTGGTCTGGGAAGAAAGGGCGAACTCGTCCAGATCCTGGCGGGTGATGCCCCAGATGTCGCAGATGTTTTCAGCGGTGGTGCCCATGTGGTAGTTGTTGTAGACATCCCACAGAGCGTCGTTTACCATGGTGTCAACCATCTTGCCGTCGAACATGCGCTGGCCCCAGCGTGCAGAGGGCAGAGCATAGGGAGCGGAAGACATATTCTCAGTGCCGCCGCAGACAACGATCTCGGCGTCATCAGCGCAGATGGCACGGGCGGCCTCGATAACGGCCTTCATGCCGCTTCCGCAGACCATGTTGATGGAGTAAGCGGGGACACTCACGGGGAGACCGGCCTTAACGCCAACCTGACGTGCAACGTTCTGGCCAAGACCTGCGGTGATGCAGCAGCCGAACATGAGCTCGTCAACCTGCTCGGGCTTGACACCGGCGCGGTTGAGGGCTTCCTTGACGACGACAGCACCCAGATCAGCGGCGGGGACGTCCTTCAGGCTTCCACCGTAGGAGCCGACGGCGGTGCGGCAGCAGTTAACAACATAAATGTCTTTCATTATCTTATTCCTCCGGTTTTTTTGCGGTTTTACCCGCATTTTTTTTAACGATACCTTAATTAGTATAGACTTTATAGCCCCATAAGTCAATCTTATAGCCAAAACTTTTTTTGTGCATTTTTCACGAAAAACAATCCACGAAAATGGCCACATAGTTTATCCGAAATGCTGTTATCATATCCCCCGCCCGGGATTCGGGGACAGCCGTCCGCTCTTTGCCGGATACAAAAATGAGGGGAAAAGGAGCTATGCTTCCGGGACGGTCAAAAGTCGCCAAAACCCTTGACCCAACAGGGCTTGCAATGTATAATGGTGGCGAAAATTACGCTGTTGAGGTGATTTATCATAAACAGACAGTCATATCTGGCGGAGCTTGCCAAGCTTCTGGGCTTCATGTCTGCGTGGGACAGACGCGCTGCCCTTATGAAGTATGAGACAATGTTTGAGGAAGCCGAAAGCGAGGAGGAGCTTATTGCCTCCCTGGGCAACCCCACCAAGCTGGCCATAGCTCTTGCCCTGAACTATGTTCCCTCTCCTGCTCCCGTGAGCGCAGTCCCCGACACCGTTGAGCCCGGAGACAATCAGGGTGAATTCGCCGCAGGCATTTCGGAGGAGCGGTCCGAAGAAGCTCCCAAAGCCGATGCCGGTGAAGCCGCCCCGGAAGAGGCTGAGGAGAGCGGCGAGACCCCGGAGGACGGAGAAGCTGCGGAGGCTGAGGAAACATCCGGCGGAGCAAAGGCGGATGAGGCGGTGGAAGCGGCTGATGAAGAGCCGGAGGAAGAGCTTCCTGCTCCTGCGCGCGGAAGAAAAGTGCGTCCCTTCGGTCTTATTGTTGCCATTCTTTTCGGACTTATCATAGGTGTTCCCGTGGCACTGGTGCTGATTCTCATCGGCGTGCCCTTCCTTGTAAGCGGACTTGCGGTGATTGCAGCCGATGTGTGGGCGGTGCTTGCCGCTGTTCCTTATCTTGCCCTTATATCCGATATACTGGTTGTGGTGGGCGTTGGTCTTGTTATCGGTGCTCTTGGTCTCCTCGTTACATGGTTCGGTCTCTGGCTGAGCTTTGAGCTGGGCTATCTCTGGATAGGCGGAGTTGTGCTGCGTCTGGGAAGAGCCCTCACCTATAAAAAGGAGGTGGCTGCCAAATGAGCAAGGCATGGAGAGTAATCGGAACTATTATACTTATCATACTTCTGGCCGGTATAGTTGCCGGCGGCATAGGCCTTCTCACCGGAGCCAGCCTTGACCGAATGGTTGAAAATGTGTTCGGCGGCTGGGAGGAATTTGAGGCCATCGCCAATGTCTTTATGGGAGAGCTGGACGGGCTTGTTCCCGGACAGTACGGCGTCAGCTACATAGGCTGATATGCACCAAATACAATTGTGGCATAAATGTGGCAAAAACCGCAGAGTCAGACTCTGCGGTTTTTTATTGCTTCGTAGGAGTCGATGCCCACATCGACCCGCGGCGGGAGCAAGCCCCCGCCCTACGTCGGTGCGTTAAGAAAATGTGCCGGTGGCTCATCTTTAGCAACCGACCGCAGCGGCTATGCCGCGAGGAGGGAAGTCGGCGGTTCGCAGCCCATAGGGGCGGATATTATCCGCCCGAAAATCGCAGCAACCATATGCCCAGCATAGCAGCAGCGGCAGCGGAAGGAAAGGGCAAATTGTATGGATTCAGGATCCCGATTATGTGGCACC
>JAZNZM010000306.1:0-8695 GCA_045594965.1 Oscillospiraceae bacterium
GGAGATGGTGGGCGCATTTTTCGCACTCAGCCATAGTTTTGAAGAGCTTCTCAGTGGCGTCCTTGGGGTGGCTTGTCATAAAACGAATGATGAACTTTCCGGGAATACCGTTCACCATGCGGATAAGGTCGGAAAAATCCACACCGCAGTCCAGATCCTTGCCGTAGCTGTTCACATTCTGGCCCAGAAGAGTGATGTCCCTGTAGCCCGCCTCCACAAGCTCTCTCACCTCCGCCACTATGGCCTCGGGACGGCGGGAGCGCTCGCGGCCGCGGACATAGGGCACGATGCAGTAGGAGCAGAAGTTGTTGCAGCCATACATGATGCTGACCCATGCCTTCACACCACGGTCACGGACTCTTGGCTCGCCCTCGGTGACGCAGCCCTCGCTGGGCTCGGTGGCAAACACACGCTTTTTCTTCACAAGATAGCGTTCCAAAAGCTCAGGGAAGCGCCAAAGCTCGTGGGGGCCGAAGCACAAAGACACTATGGGGTAGGAGTGCTTCACCTTATAGCTCATGTGCTCCTGCTGCACCATGCAGCCGCAGATGCAGATAATCTGCTCGGGCTTGGCCTTTTTGGTGTGGTTCAGCGCGCCCACATTGCCAAGAATACGCATCTCCGCGTGCTCACGGACGGCGCAGGTGTTGATGACGATGATGTCCGCCTCGGCCTCATCCACGGTGAAGCCGCAGCCCATCTCCGCAAGATAGCCTCTGATGCGCTCGGAGTCGCTTTCGTTCTGCTGGCAGCCGTAGGTGTCCACAAAGGCCAGCATATTTTTGCGTCCCTGAGAGACAAAACGGTTTTTCAGTTTATGGCAGATGTCCACCTGCCGGGCTATCTGCTCTTTTTCGATTTCGATTCTTTCGTAAGACATGTTGTGTGTTCCTTTAATAAAAAATACCTAACAAGGCTTCCCTCGGGGGGAAGCTGTCCAGCGAACGCGAGACTGATGAGGGATAAATGTTTGTGCTAAGCTTATTCCCTCATCCGTCATTTGCTTCGCAAATGCCACCTTCCCCCAGGGGAAGGCCTTTCAGCCACAGCGCATATATTCCAACAGTTTATTATATCATTTCCCTCTGGTTTTTTCAATCTATATATAGTATAATGTATCTTGGATTTGTATCTGCATCTATCTTTCATGGAGGAAAAAGCCATGTCAGTTATCAATATACTCTCCCCCCATGTGGCGGATCTCATAGCCGCCGGCGAGGTGGTTGAGCGGCCCGCAAGCGTTGTGAAGGAGCTGGCGGAAAACGCTGTGGACGCAGGGGCCAGAAACATTACCATAGAGATTTCCGGAGGAGGCAGAAGCCTCATCCGCGTCACCGACGACGGCTGCGGCATGAGTCCCGAGGACGCAGGCGTGGCCTTTCTGCGCCATGCCACCAGCAAGCTCAGAGACGAGCGTGGGCTGGAGGCCATCGAAACTCTGGGCTTTCGCGGCGAGGCTCTGGCGGCCATTTCATCCGTTTCCCGTATAGAGCTGCGCACACGGCGCGCCCGGGACAGCGAGGGCGTCCGCGTCACCCTCTCCGCCGGGGATATTGAGGAAATGGGCCCCATCGGCTGCCCTGTGGGCACCACCATGAGCGTCAGGGAGCTTTTCTACAACACCCCTGCCCGACTGAAGTTCATGAAAAGCGACCGCGCGGAGACCTCCGCCTGCATCGCCACAGCCCTGCGCTGTGCCCTTGCCCACCCCGAGATAAGCTTCCGTATGATCCGCGACGGTGAGGAGGAATTTTTCACCCCCGGTGACGGACAGAGTAAGAGTGCCGTTTACTCCCTTTTGGGGCGGGAAAACGCCATGAACTTTCTTGAGTGCTCCGGTGAGGACGAGGGCGTAAGCGTC
This sequence comes from Oscillospiraceae bacterium, assembly GCA_045594965.1. Classification (GTDB taxonomy): domain Bacteria; phylum Bacillota; class Clostridia; order Oscillospirales; family Oscillospiraceae; genus SIG459. The sequence goes on from JAZNZM010000306.1 coordinate 1,862, forward strand.
AGCGGCTATATCTCCGCTCCCCATGCCTGCCGCGGCAACAGGGCAATGCAGTATTTCTTCATAAACGGGCGTCCCTTCCGCTCATTGACCATTCAGGCAGCGGTGGAGCAGGCCTACAAAAACAATATGCTGGTGGGACGCTTCCCCGCCTGCGTGCTATATATCACCTTAAGCTTCGGTAAGGTGGATGTGAACGTCCACCCCACCAAGAGCGAGGTTAAATTCAGCGAGGAGAAAAAGGTTTTCGACTGCGTGTATTACGCGGTTTTGAGCACCCTCAATGCCGCAGGCGAGGCCAAAACAGCGGAAATAAGCCTCTCCCCCGGCACAAAAAAGAGCCTTGGCAGCGTGGGCAAGTACGCATCCGTAGGGGCGATTCACGAATCGCCCGTGGCGGGAGCAAGGCCCCGCCTTACGGGTGGGAAGACAAATCCGACAAGCCCCAAGGCGGACTTTTATCAGCAGATGAGCGCGGAGGAATTCCGTGCTAAGCAGGGCGCAAAGCTCTCCGGAGCTTCCGCATCCGATAATCGGCGCGCCGGGGCGACGCGCCCTACGGTGGGTGCAGAGCCTGAAATTTACACCCTTCGCTCACCCGCACCCGAGTTTAAGGCAAGCCCCCTTGTGCCGAGACCGGAGATCCCCGTGATAAAGGCCGCGACTGCGGATTGGCGCGCCGAGTCGTCGCGCCCTACGATGCTTGATGAGTCCACCGCACCCGTAGGGGACGGCGTCCCCGACGTCCCGCAAACCGCCGCAGCCTCTCCCCTTGAGGAGGCCCTCCCCGATTACCGCCTTATCGGTGAGGCTCTGAACACCTACATAATCGTGGAGACCGAGGGCAGGCTGCTGCTTATAGACAAGCATGCCGCCCATGAGCGCATGATTTTTGACCGCATCAGAAATGAGCGCGAGGCCATGAGCCAGAGCCTGCTCATCCCCGTCACATGGCGTCCCGACCCGGAGAGCCTTGAGCTTCTGGAAAAAAACGCAGCCCTTATCGAAAAGCTCGGCTTTGAGGTGGAGGCCTACGGAGCGCAGGAAGTGATAATCCGCGCCATTCCCGCGGACACCGAGGGCAGCGAGATAGCCATGCTGGAGGAGATCATAAGCTCCCTCTCCCGCGGCAAAGCCGAGGACCCCACAGAGAGCATTTACCACACCATAGCCTGCAAGGCCGCCATCAAGGCCGGCTGGAAAACCGATCCCAGAGAGCTTGATGTTCTGGTGAAAAAGGTACTTAGCGGCGAAGTGCGCTACTGTCCCCACGGCCGCCCCGTCAGCGTTGCGCTGACAAAGGCAGAGCTTGATAAGTTTTTCAAGAGGATAGTATAGAATTATACCTTTTAAGGCTTCCCTTGGGGGAAGCTGTCGAGCGCATGCGAGACTGATGAGGGAACCATTCTGCTTCCATCTAAAGTCCCTCATCCGTCATTTGCTTACGCAAATGCCACCTTCCCCCAGGGGAAGGCTTTTGTTGGGCAAAAAAATTGCTGACGGTTTCCCGTCAGGAATTTGATGGAAGTCTTTGCTATTACTTTCTCTCAAAGAGAATACCCAGAGTCTTGGGGCCGCAGTGGTTGGAAACGGTGCAGCCGGCACGGGAGTGGAGAACGGTTTCGAAGGGCTGATACTTCTTAACCTCGTCCTCGATGGTCTGCAGCTCCTCGGGAGTGAAGCCGCCGGAGTGGGTGATAAAGATCTTTCTTGTGTCGATATCCTCACGGCCTTCAAGGCGGTCACGGACATACTGGAGCAGGCACTTGAAAATCTTGCCGCGATACTTCTTGCCAACGCTCATGGCGCCGTCAACAACCTCGATGCTGGGCTTGAGACCCAGAAGGTTTGCGCCCAGAGCGGCAACGGCGGAGCAGCGGCCGCCCTTATGGAGATAGTCCACGCTGTCCACAACGAAGCTGGCTTCCACATTTCCACGGCGGAAGTTGATGGCGGCCTGAATTTCCTCGCCGCTCATGCCCTTTTCTGCCATCTCGATGGCATCAATTATCTGGAGGCCGATGCCGGTGGAGAGGTTCTCGGAGTCGATGGGGTAGACATTGCCCACCTCTTCGGCAGCAATGCAGGCATTCTGGTAGCATGCGGACATGGAGGAAGATATGGTGAAGTGCACCAGCTCATCGCAGTCCTCCAGCTCCTTGCGGAAATAGTCTATGTAGTCGGCAACGGAAACCGCTGCGGTGGAGCCCAGAGCGCCGCCTGCGGCAACGTGGGCATAAATATCGTCAGGAGTGATGTCCACACCGTCACGATGCTCTTTTCCGCCCAGCATAACATAGAGGGGAACTATATCAAGAGCATATTTCTTTACCTGTTCGGGCGAAAGATCGCATACACTGTCAGACGCAATTTTAACTTTCAAATTAACGCACATCCTTAAATGAAATTTCTCAAATTCGGCGCAATTATATCATATCCGCCACCTATATTCAACGACATTTTGAGGTCTCAACATGAAAAAGCGAGTAATTGTTATAAGCGGCCCCACCGCCACCGGCAAAACCGCCCTCAGCGTGGCTCTTGCCAAAGCCATAGGCGGCGAGGTAGTCTCCGCAGACAGCATGCAGATATACCGCCGCATGGATATTGGCACCGCCAAGGTGAGTCCCGAAGAGGCCCGGGGCGTGCCCCATCACATGGTGGATGTGGCAGATCCGGATGAGGACTTTTCCGTGTCCCGCTGGGTGGACATGGCCGCCGCTGCCTGCGAGGATATTTTTGCCCGGGGCAAGGTGCCCATAATCGCGGGAGGCACGGGACTTTATATAGACTCCCTTCTTTCCGGCAGAGATTTTGCCGCCGCGCCTGCAGAGGACAGGGAGCTGCGTGAAAAGCTCTGCTGCGAATATGATGCCATAGGCGGCGAGGCCTTCAGGGAAAAGCTCCGTGAAATCGACCCCGAGAGGGCCGAAAAGCTTCACGCTGCCGACAAAAAGCGCCTTACCCGTGCCATGGAGGTATATCTCCTCAGCGGCGAGACCATCACAGCCCACGACAGGCGCACTCAGGCCCTGCCGCCCCGTTATGAGTCCCTGCGCTTCGCCCTCACATACGAGAACCGGGACACCCTCTACCGGCGCATAGACCGGCGGGTGGACATCATGGTTGAAGCGGGGCTTTTTGAGGAGGTTGAGGAGCTTCTCAAAAGCGGTCTTCGCCCCGGCTCCACCGCCATGCAGGCCATAGGCTACAAGGAACCTGCCGCCTTTTTCGCAGGGCAGCTCAGCCGTCAGGAGGCCATAGACAAAATCAAGCAGGAATCCCGCCGCTATGCCAAACGCCAGCTCACATGGCTGAGACGGGATAAGGGGCTGCACTGGATATACCGCGACGGCAAAGCCCACAGCCCAGAGCATATAGGCGAAATTCTGGCGCTGTGGGAGTAGGGGCGGACCGGCGTGTCCGCCCGAAAAAGCGGAATCCGTAGGGGCGATTCACGAATCGCCCGCTTATTACCTCACTCCCCCTCCCCAATTCGACAGCATTCTCCCCTTCCTTCCGTGTAGAATACAAGAGCCATCAAAAAAACATTCTACACACGCGGCCTACCGCAGCCGCGGGAAGGAGACAAAAAATGCAGAAATCACAGAATTTTCAGGACGCTTTCCTCAGTGCCGCAAGGCGTGAAAAGGCCCCCCTCACCCTCTTCCTCATGAACGGCTTCCAGCTCAAGGGCATCGTCAGGGGTTTTGATAACTTTGCCGTGCTGGTGGACAGCGAGGGTCGTCAGCAGATGATCTATAAGCACGCCATTTCCACCATATCCCCCATGAAGCCCCTGAATCTTGATGCCGAGGTATGAGCCGCCGCCCCTTCTCCTTTGCCGATGCCCCGGCTCTGGTAATCTTTCTGGCCATTCTGGCCTACATCATCGCCGGAGCCGCCCAATCCGCAGGAGAGCGCACGCAGCTTTGTCTTGCCGAAGAGGTGGGCATAGAGCTTGAGGGGCAGACCATCAGCGGCATTTCCATAGCCCCCGAAGCCCTGCACCGGGACAGCGAGGGCTGCTATGTCTGGGTGCTCACCGCAGGCAGGGCAGAAAAAAAGACAGTAAACATCATCCATACCTCTCCGGAGCTTATTCTTGCGGAGGCAGAAGGGAACGAACGCTCTCTCCGTCCCGGGGACAAGCTCATAGTGGATGGAGAAGGAATATATGAAGGGAAAATATTGACATGAGCATAGCTGAAAATATAGAGAAAATCAGAGCTGCCATAGCGGAAGTCCGCCCCGAAGGGGGCATCACTCTGGTGGCCGCCACCAAGATGAACGACGCCCGGCGCGTACAGGAGGCCATTGCCGCCGGTGTGGGCGCCTGCGGCGAGAACAAGGTGCAGGAGTTTCTGGAAAAGGACGCTCTGGGCGCCTACGAGGGTGCTCCAAAGCACTTTATCGGCCACCTGCAGCGCAATAAGGTGAACAAAATTGTGGGCAAGGTGGATCTTATCCAAAGTGTTGACAGCGAGGAGCTGCTGCGGCTTATTGACCGCCGCGCCCAGGCTCTCGGCATAGTTCAGGATATTCTCATTGAGATCTCCATAGCCGGCGAGGAGCAGAAAAGCGGCATTGCTCCCCATGAGCTTCCCGCCCTGCTGGAATGCGCTTCCTCTCTCGGCGGTCTGAGAGTGCGGGGACTTATGTGTGTTCCTCCGATTCAGGAAAATGAAGGGGAAAACCGCCTTTATTTTGCCCGAATGAAGCAGCTTTTTGTTGACAATTGGAACAAAAAATACGATAATGTTTCTATGGACTTTCTGTCCATGGGCATGACCGATGATTACCTTGACGCCATCAGAGAGGGCGCCAACATGGTCCGCATCGGCTCTGCCATTTTCGGCGCCAGAAATTACGGAGGTTGAACATGGGATTACTTGACGAGCTGAAAAAGATAACACGGCCCTATGACGATGAGGACGATGATCTTCTTGACGAACTGGACGAAGAAGAACTCGCTCCCCCTCCCGCAGCCGAAAAGCCACGGATGAACCCCTTCGCCGGTTTCAGTTTCGGCGGAGAAAAGCAGGCCCAGGAACCTAAGGCCGCTCCCGTTCCCGGAACCGCCTCCCGCAGCTCCGCACCCGCTTCCAGATCCGGGGACAAGAAGGTGGTGTCTCTGGCATCCGGAGGAAGCGGTATGCAGGTTGTGCTGGCAAAGCCCGAACGCTTCGAGCAGGCCGCCGAGATCGCAGACCATCTCAGAGATCGCCGCTCCGTTCTCATGAATCTTGAGACCACCGCCAAGGACACCGCCCGCCGCCTTATTGACTTCCTCTCCGGTGTGGCCTACGCTCAGGGCGGCAAGATCAAGAAGGTCAGCTCCAATACATACATCATAACTCCCTCCTCTGTGAATCTTATGGGAGATCTGATGGAGGAGCTGGAATCCACCGGCTTTTATTTCTGAGCCAATTAATACCGCTTCCGTAGGGACCGGCGTCCTCGACGGTCCGCGGTATGACCGGCTTTGCACTCGGACCGTCCGGGAGGCCGGTCCCTACAACAGGGGCGCCCCTCACCCAGGGGAAGCCAAAAAAAGAATCGTTTATTAATACAAATACTATAAATTGGGGGATATTACGATATGATCACTCCGCAGGATATAAGAGAAAAGACTTTTGAAAAAGCCATGTTCGGCGGTTACGACATGGGCGGCATTGACGAGTTCCTGGAGGAAGTCGCCAACGATGTGGCCCTGCTCCAGAAGGAGAACGCAGTCCTCAAGGGCAAGATGAAGGTTCTTGTTGACAAGGTTGACGAATACCGCAAGAATGAGGATACTCTCGGCTCTGCCGTTATCTCCGCCCAGCGTCTGGGCTCCATGATCGAGGCCGAGGCCAGAGAAAAGGCCGCCGCCATTGTTGCCGCTGCCGAGGCAAAGGCCAGAGAGCTCACCGAGGCTGCCGCCATTCAGGCCGCTGCCGAGGAGAAGAGACTCGCCGACGCCAAGCGCGCCAGTGCCAAGTTCCTTGAGGGCATGAACCTCATCTGCACCAAGCAGGCAGCCTTCCTCAAGAAGATAAGCGAATCCGACTATGCCCAGCAGGCTATGGCAGCATCCGTTCCTGTACAGCCCGCCGCAGAGGAGGCTCCCGCAGCAGTTGAAGAGACCCCTGCCGAGATGCACGAGACCGTCAAGAGCATTGAGGAGACCGTGAACAAGGCCGCCGATGTTCCCGAGCAGACCATCGTGCCCGACATCGCCGCTCCCCAGCCCGCTTTCCACGATGCCACTCCCACCAGAGCATTCGGCCGTGTAAGCGACGAGACTGTTCAGTTCTCCTTCGATTCCTTCGATGACCTTGATTAAACTGAGATAAAACCTAATAATATCACATGACCAATATGTCCAAAAAGGGCATATTGGTCTCTGTGCTGAAAAGGAGAGCTTTTACTCACCGGCTTTTTTGCCGAAAAAGCGCCCTTTTACCTGAATTTGCAAACAAATTTATTCACATACACCGGGAGAAATAAGAAATGTCCAAAGATTTTAACGCAACACTGAACCTGCCCAAGACCGATTTTCCCATGCGTGCAGGTCTTCCCAAGCGCGAGCCCGAGATGCTTGAGCGCTGGGAAAAAGACGATATCTATAACGAGCTTCTGAAGAAGAACGAGGGCAAGCCCCTGTTCTCCCTCCACGACGGCCCTCCCTTTTCTAACGGCGAGCTGCATATGGGCCACGGCCTGAACCAGTGCCTGAAGGATTTCATCGTCCGCTCCGCAGCCATGCGCGGTTACTATACCCCCTATATCCCCGGCTGGGATAACCATGGCATGCCCATCGAGAGTGCCATCATCAAGGAGCAGAAGCTCAAC
>JAZNZM010000307.1:0-5912 GCA_045594965.1 Oscillospiraceae bacterium
CGAAATAAGTCCCTAATCAGTAACTCTTTTTTATACGCCTTCCCTTGGGGGAAGGTGGCCCCGAAGGGGCCGGATGAGGGTAATACTTTTCAGGTATATGTTCTTCAAAATCCCCTAATAACTTCTTCCGTCACGTTCTCCAGCAATGCGATCACCATATCCACGGCTGCGTCAAAGTCCGCTTCGGAGCTGATGCAGTTGGTGGAGTGGGCGTAGCGGACGGGGATTCCTGCAACTATGGCAGGGGCGCCGCGGCCTATGGTCTGGAGGGCAGCCGCGTTGTTGCCGCCGCCGCTGCGTACGGCCTCCTGCACGGGAATGCCCTTATTTGCTGCAAGCTCAAGGGCGTAACGCTGGAAACGGGGAGAGCAGAGCACGGAAACGTCCATATGGCGGAACATGGGGCCTTTTCCGAGGGCGGTCTGCACGGCCCAGCTCTCCGCGAAGGTGTCGTCGGCAGGGCAGCCCTCCATGATGATTGCGGCGTCGGGCTGTACACGGGCAGAAGTGACCTTGCTGCTTCTCAGACCCAGCTCCTCCTGAGATGAGACTACTGCCACTATGTCGCAGGGCAGCTCTCTGCCCTCAAGGCGCATCAGAGCCTCTATCATGGCGGCACAGCCTATGCGGCAGTCGAAGGCCTTGCCAAAGAGCAGACCGTGTTTTTCGTCAAAAAAGAACTTTTCCCCAGGCACAACAGGCTCGCCTATGCGGATGTGGAAATCCTCTTTTGCTTCCTCCATGGAGCGAGCCCCCACATCTATGACAAGAGATTCAAGGTCATGGTTTGGATTGAGTTTTTCCGCTGCGCTCATAAAGTGGACGGGCTTGGAGGCGATTATTCCGGGGATGTATTCGCCAAGAGCGTTGCGCACCAGCACTCTCGCGGAGGCAGGGGCATTTTTGTTCCAGCCGCCGAGGGGCAGGAAAGCGAGAGTGCCGTTGGGCTTTATGTGCTGGACCATAAAGCCTACCTCGTCGGAATGGGCGTCCAGCATAAGCACCGGCTTAGTGCCGGTGTTTTCTTTTCTGTAAAAGTAGAGGTTGCGGAGGAAGTCCTCCTCAACAGTGCCCAGCCCATCAAGATATTTCCGGGCAACGGCAACAACAGCGTCCTCAAAGCCCGATGCACCGGGCGCGTCGGTAAGCTCCTGCAAAAGAGTCAATGAGCGTTCGTTCATTATCCCATCCTCCTGTGTGTTTTGATAAAGCCGATTATAGCAGAGCGGGAAGGCTATGGCAATGGCAAATAGCGCAGCCGGGTCTTGTGCAAAGGGAGGTGTCGGGCGAATGGGACGCGGAGGGATTGCAAAACCGGGATGCGGGCGATTCGTGAATCGCCCCTACGGGTGTTTTTTCGCACCAAATACAGCGCACCCCACTGTCGTAGGGCGCGCCGCCCCTGGCGCGCCTAAAAATGAAGCAGGCAAGACTATCCCCGCAGCTACACCCCCGCCACCCCCGTAGGGCGGCTGCTTGCTGCCGCCGCAGGCGACAATGCTCGCCCCTACAGCGAAAAATAGGACAGCACCTTAAACCCGCCACCCGTAAGGCGGGCTGACCACAGCCCGCCGCGCGGCACGCACCCAAGACAACGCACCCAGTACGGCAAATCCGTGACCGAAGGTGGAACTGGGGAATAAATCACAGCCGCATCTGCCGCAAACAAGGGAAAACCGATAGGGAAAGCAAAATCGCAATGGACATTACCCACTTTTAAATGTATAATAATAAGTTATAAACATGTATATTGTTTCATTACATATATCGGGAGGCTTTATCATGCCAACTAAAACCAGAATTTTCAGAAGAGCACTGAGTCTTGCTCTGGCCCTTGTGATGGCCCTGAGCTGCGCCCCCTTCAGCGCAATGGCAGCAGGGGATGAGCATGAGCATGGGGATGAGGCTGCGCTGCTCAGCGCCGCCAGCCCTTATTTAGAGCAGCTCAGTACGGATATTCAGGTGCAGCCGGGAAAGTTGGTCCCTGCAGACCTTAGTATTGCCGAGAGCGATAATTACGGACACATAGTGGGCTGTGAACTGAAAAAGGGGCATACTCTTTCCATCAGTGACAGCGGATATGTGTTTTCCGTTCGTAAGCTGGTGGACGGAAACTATAATACTATGGTCAGAGAGGCCACCTCTGACAGCTTTACAGCGACCGAGGATATGACCGTCGCTTGCCTTGTACGCAAGCCCGATAGCTCTGCTCTCAGTGAAGAGGAGATAGCCGGAATAAAGTTCAGCAACACCCTCTTTGGTATGAAGGACGTGCCCGGCAATGTCCATCGCTTCACTGTTCAGGCTGAGACCATAGACGGTGGCAGTGCTGCGACCCGCGCCGCCATTTTCCTGCCCGAGAGTTATTCTGAGACAGGCACTCCGACCCGCCTGATCATTATGACCAACGGTCGCCGCGGCTATCTGACCGACAGCGTGTGGAATGCAAACACAGCCGACGATGTTGGTGTAATTAGGCACTATATGGAAAATGACTACGCTGTTATCGTCGTAAATAACACTGCCAATCAAATTAATGGTGCGGACGATTGGGGCAATCCCCAGTTGGTAGACAGCTATTGGAAGGCATACGAATACGCACAGGCAAATCTGAATGTGGAAGAACTTTTCTCCATCCATTCCCGTTCTATGGGTACATTTGCGGCTGTACGAATGATGCGGGAACGCCCTGAACTGGTGAAATGCGCCCTTATGTGCGGAGCGGTGTTCTCTCTCAAAACCCGCTTTGCCCAGAATCCCACATTCTTTGCCCAGCGCTACGGTTTTTCCGATACCACCGGTGCAACATACGAGGCGGACAAGGTGGTGGGCTACGATCCCTATACCGATGTGAACGGCATTGAGTACGCTCTTCCTCCCACCTTCTGGATGATGTCAGAGACCGATGCTACGAGTGACAATCTTGCTACTGTTGAGAAAATAAAGGCCCACGGCAACGATGTTGAAACCGCCCTCTATACCGAAACCGACCACAGTGGTGTATGTCGGCTGAACATTGAGGCCTGCCGCACGGATTCTCTGGCTTTCCTTGAAAAGCATCAGGAGAGCTCTGCCGAGCACCGCTTCTTAATATGGAAAACCTATGAGCCTGCAAGCTGCGAGGCAGCGGGTGAGATGCGCAGATACTGCGCTGACTGCGACCATTATGAGAGCATGGCTCTTCCCATGCTTCCCGGTCACTCACCCGAAAAGGACGGTACAGCATGTGTCTACTGCGGCAAGGAGCTTGAGGAAAAGCGCACTGAGATTGCCATCGTTCCGGGAATGCTCGACCCTGAATCTTCCGGAACGGTAAATAATAGAGATATTTATGCTTCCGTAGTGAATTACGAACTGAAAAAGGGCCACACTCTGCAAATTGTCAACGAAAAGTATGTATTTTCTGTTCGAAAGCTGGAAAACGGAAATTACTCCAATCTGCTGAAGGAGGCCACTTCCGAAAGCTTTACCGCAACGGAGGATATGGTAATTGGCAGCCTCATACGCAAGCCTGACAAAACTGCCCTGACCGCGGAGGAACTGAGTGAGATCGTCCTCTACGATGTCAGCTATGAGGCTGTTGAGCCCCTCGCCGGCAAGACTATTTCCGTTCTGGGTGCCAGCATTTCCACCTATCAGGGCACCAGTAACGGCGCGGCTGCGGACACCACAAACTCCACCATCCGCAGCAATGTCAAGTATTACCCCAACACCACCATTCCCGAGGTAACTCTGTATGATACATGGTGGATGCAGGTGGCGGAGGATCTTGATCTGCGCCTGTTGGTTAATAACTCATGGTCCGGCAGCGCCATTTTCCTTGAGCGCAACGGCACCGTGGGAGCCTATGTGGACCGCTGCGTACAGCTCCACGACAATACCGGAGACAACGCAGGTGAGGAGCCCGACATAATCTGCATTCAGATGGGCTTCAACGACTTCTCCTACGGCAAGGCCACTCTTGGCACAGCAGACATAGACTACGATGCCCTCATTTCTGCTGATGGCTACAGCGAGCCTGCCACCACAATGGAGGCCACTGCCATCATGCTGGACAAGATGGTAAAGCGCTATCCCGATGCTGAGATCTATATGTTCAACCACTTCAAGCGTATTGGACAGAGCAGCGAGGACACTGCGCTGATGGAGGAGCTCAATGCATCTATTGCGGATGTCTGCGCCCGCTTCGGCGTGAAGGTCGTGGATCTCTATACATGCCTCACTTCTCCCGAATACATCGGAGACGGAAAGCTCCACCCCAACTGCTTCGGTATGGACGTCATCGCCGAGGCGGTGAAGCATACCATTGTTGAAAACACGGCCTACAGCGTAAACGCCCACACTGTAAAGTTTGAGCTTGACGGCGTCAGCGTGGACTACGGCACCGACAGAATTGTGGTCAGCGGCGACAGCTTTTCTGTGAAGCTCAGCTCTGCCGATGAGCTCTCCGTCACCGTCACCATGGGCGGCGAGGATATTACAGCCTCTGCATATTCAGATGGCACCGTCACCATCGATGCCGTCACCGCCGATGTGACCATCACCGCCAAGTCCGTCCACGAGCCCCGGCACTACCGCTGGAGTTTTGACGGCACCGAGCTGGCGGCTGTCACCGGTGACAACGATCTGACCAGACTAAGCGGTACCGTTACGGACGGACAATTTGATGCCGTGCGCTATGAACTGGAGCAGACCGTTGTGCTGCAGCATGACCGCCCTTGGGTCCTGGAATGGAAGAGTGCCGGAGAGATGCAGAACGGCTCCGGCGGAAATGGCTGCCGCCTGCTGAATGAGGCGGAGCTGAATAACACGGAAAACGCTTCTTATCTGTTCAAAAGCAGTAAAACTTATATCATAGCCCTTGGTGAACGCGTGGGCGGCGTGGGCCAGAATTACGGCATTGCACTGGCAGACCACGGCATCGACGGTGCCGCGGCGCATACCTACCGACTGGAAAACCGCATTGCCGATGATGGCAGCAACATGGTGTACCTGTCTGTGGATGGCACCGAGCTTGGCGCCATGAATCACCACTACAAGGCCCTGAACGATACCGGCAATACCTCAAACTGGGTCAGCGGAAAGGATTTCGCATTCAATTACATGGGCACTGCAGCCCATGCCCTGACCAACTGTTCCATTGACTATATTGAGGTCTGGGAGGACGGCGAGCCTGAAGCTACTCCCGATTACTCCGGCAAGACCATATCCATTATGGGTGCCAGTACGTGTACCTTCGAGGGATGGATTCCTACCGCTGACGGGGTGAATCTTGCCCACGCCACCTTCTATCCCAACAGCGTTATTACATCCGTTGAACAGACATGGTGGCATCAGGTGATTGCAGCAGTGGACGGCAGACTGGGCGTTAACGAGAGCTGGTCCGGCTCCCGTGTCCTGAATACACAGGATGACAACAGCAATAACCTGGGCCCCGATGCGGCTATGGCTTCCATGACTCGTATACGCAACCTGGGCAGCAACGGGAATCCCGATGTTATCCTGATTTTGGGCGGCATCAATGATATCGCCTTCGACTCTCCCCTTGGCACTTTCAGCCCCAAGGCTCAGGTGGACCTCACCTCCACCAAGTGGGATACTTTTGCCGAGGCCTACGCCGACATGATAGCCAGGATGCAGTATCTGTATCCCGAGGCTCAGATTGTGGCCATTCAGCCCACCCCGAACAAATATTATTATGATGACGCCAAGCTTGCTCAGTACAGCGCTGTGATTGAAGAAATCTGCGATTACTACGGAGCAACATATTGCAGCCTCACTGAAAACGGCTTTACCACTGCAATGCTTGCTGATGTGACCCACCCCAATGCAGAGGGTATGAGCAAGATTGCGGAAATCGTGGTGGATACTCTGAACAAATCCCAGACTGTCGGTCAGCACGTCACCGTCCG
>JAZNZM010000308.1:0-3607 GCA_045594965.1 Oscillospiraceae bacterium
CGGAATCCATCCCAAGTACGAACAGACCACCATCCGCTGCGCCTGCGGCGAAGTTATCGCCACCGGTTCCACCAAGCAGAACATCACCGTTGAAATCTGCTCCAAGTGCCACCCCTTCTACACCGGCAAGCAGAAGCTCGTTGACACCAGCGGCCGCGTTGACAAGTTCAACAAGAAGTACGGTCTGTAATTTCAATAAAACGCTTATTGCAGCAAAAAGCCTCCACGGTTTTCGTGGAGGCTTTTGCTGTTAGTTGGGGGCAGCGGCGGGCGACCGCAGGCCGCCCCTACAAGGCTGTAACATAAGATTCCCGCACCACCCGTAGGGCGGGGGCTTGCTCCCGCCGAAAAAAGAATCCTGCACCCGTAGGGGCGATTCACGAATCGCCCGCGGGCGGCGAAAGGTCGCCCCAAGGGAAACGAAGGCGCTGCATCCGTAGGGCGTCGGGGCGTTAAGAAAACATGCCGGTGGCATGTTTTTAGCCTCCGACGTAGGGCGGGGCTTGCTCCCGCCGCATGTATGGCGGAGTCTTCTCCGTACCTGCCTCAACACAAAAACACCCAGCATGTCCCCGAGACAGCTGGGTGTTTTCGTTCATTTTTGCAAGAGGAGGTCGCGCTTATTCAAAAGTTCCGCCAAGCTCGGCGTAAATCTGAGGCAGGAATGAGCCAAGGTTGGTGAACTCTTCAACATTATGATATGCCAGACCCATGGGAGCCACAATGGGAACCTGTACACCGTGGGGCAGCACGTTCATGGGGATGCCCTTATTGATGCGGCAGCCCATGTAGAAACGGGTGCGCTGGCGAACGCCGCCGTTTTCCTCGTGGAAAAGGTGCATCATAACGGCGGGAACCTTGCCTGCGGGGCCCTCTCTGGGCTCGGTGAGGCCGTAACCGCCGATGACGGTGACACCGCTGGACTCAAGAAGAGCCTTGTCAAAGCCCATGTTTTCGGGGCGCAGGAAGGAGATGACGATATCGCTGAGACCGCCGCCTATATCCTCCATGACGAAGTGGTCAACATCAACTATCTTTTCCTCAAGGGGCACATTGGGGTCAAGAATCTTTTCCTTTGCTCTGGAGCTTACGGCAATACCTGCGTGGCAGCGGGGACACCAGATGCGGTAGCGGAGATTGTTCAGGGGATGCCATGCAAACCACCATTTAAACATATCCACGGTGCAGTCGGGATAGAAAGCGCTCATGCCCACATAGCCGGCGCCGTCGGGGAGAACGCAATAGCCTATCTCCTCGTCGGTGGTTTCAAGACGGGTGAGGAGGCTGTTTATATCGGAAAGAGGAGTTGCCTTGGCGGGATCCATGGGTCCCTTGCTCAGCAGGGCCATGCGGTGGGGGTCAGGCTGGGCAGGCTGACGGTGGAAATACTTGGCGTAGGGCAGTGCTTCCTCCTCGGGGCTGAGATTACCGAAAATCTTATACATTGCTCATGCCTCCCTTCAGAATATGTCGTACTGGGGCACGGTTTCCTCGCTGGGAACCATAGTGCCGTTCACATTGTCAAAGCTGTACCACTTGTTCACGCCGCCGCGCTCGGGATAATCCTCCCGGAGGAACCAGCCCACAGACTCCCTGCGGAGAAGGGAAGCGCGGAAGAACATCTCGGCACAGAGAAGCATGGACTCAAACTCGTTGACCTCGAAGAGGTGGTGGGGAGTGGAAGCTGCCACATTTTTCAGCTCTCCGCGCAGTTTTTCAATGCGCTCCAGAGCGGCATTGATGCGCTCTTCGTGGCGGTAAAGAGAGTTGCCCAGAGGCTGGATAACCTTGTGGAATTCCTTGAGGAAGTCCATGGGGGCCACAGTGCCGCCTGCTGAAGCAGGGGCGTTGAAGCGCTTCTCGATGGCTTCAACATCGGCCTCGGAAAAGCTGGGCTCATCGGCTGCTGCCGCAAAAGCAGCGGCGCCGTCGGCAACGGCACGACCGGAGTAGAGGGCGAAGCCAAGGCCGCTTCCGCGGACTCTGCCGGGAGGAGGAGGCACAGCGCCGGTGGCGCGGCTGCCGCCATAGCAGATATCGCCGGCTGCGAAGAGGCCGGGAACAGTGGTGGCGAAGCTGTCGTCCACACGGAGGGGGCTGAACTCGCCTATGAGACCGGGAACGCAAACATCGCTGGTCTGCTGGGAGAAGGCATTGAAGAAGAGATAGCCCCAGAAGCGGTCAGCATAGGGTCTGTCGTAGTAGGAGTCGGATGCCAGAACAGAGGTGAGATAAGGCATCAGGGGGTTCTCCATCTGGTGATAGTGCATGGGGCCGTTGCCGTCACGGGTCTGCTTGAACCACTCAGCAAGGCTGTGCTGGTCAACATCGGGATGCTCGCCCTGAGTATGCTGCAGGCCCACATTCTCGCCCTTGTCGTTGAACAGAGCGAACTCAACGCCCATATTTGACTCGAAGTTATCAAGGCTGGTCCAGTTATAGAAGGAGCCAAACTCGCAGTTTGTGACCTTTGCGCCTGCTCTCCATGCGGCGGCGAGACCTTCGCCTCTGCCGGGAGACCACATGGGCATTACGCGGTAGTTCTGGCTGCCGGTGGCAAGGATGGTTGCCTTGGCGGCGAAAACTCTGGTCTCGCCCTTGTCAAGACCGAAGCCCACAGCGCCGGTGACCTTGTCTCCGTCCTTGAGCAGGTCAACGATACCGACGCGGTCAACAAACTTTACGCCTGCCTTCACCGCGCTGCGGCGCACATTCACCATGAAGTCCAGCTCGATAGCGGCCAGAGTCCAGGGGAAATGGTCGGGTTCGTAGAAAGTGCGCTTGCCCTTCTCGTCCTCGCCGCTTATCTGAGCCAGCCACTTGAGAGTGCGGAAGCTGCCGTCGGGGTTCTTGCAGATCTTGCCGCCGCACCAGCGGTCCAGATCCTCAATGCCCTCGTTCATATTTCTGGCGAAGTCCAGCAGGGTGTCCTGCTTGTTGAGACCGTCGCCTATGTAGGTGGTGTGATACTTCACGAAATCCTCGGGCTTGCTGTCGCCCAGAGTCACGATTATACCGGCGCCGCGGTTGGCCTTTCCGGCATAGCCCGCGGTGTACTTCTCCACCACGGTGACTTCAATAGCGGGATACTTTTCCTTGATTTTGATGGCTGCGGCCATGCCCGCAAGGCTGCCGCCCACAACCAGAACATCAGTCTTTACAATACTCATTTACCGCTGCCTCCTTCCATAAACATTATGTTGTCTCTGGGGAATGCATAGGCCGCATAGTCAGGAATGACCTTAACGGCGCGGACGGGGCAGTTCAGTTCGCAGAACATGCACTGAACGCACTCCTCGGGGTAAGCGATGATAGGGCACTTGCGCTCTTCATCCCAGTTTATAACGTCGATAAAGCAGGACTTGTAGCAGATTTTGCAGCCCGTACAAAGCTCGGTGTTTACGATTATATTGTTCATGCTGGGCTCCCTCCTAAAGTTTGCATAGTGGGTTTTGCTGAAAAAAGTAATAAAAACCACTAGTGAACTAGTGGTTTTCCCGGACCCTAGAAGGGTCAACACTTGCTGACCCCTCTAAGGGGTTCTGAAGGCTTGTTATCGCATCACAATTACAGGCAGCCACTTCAAGTGGCTGTCTGTTTTTTGCCT
>JAZNZM010000309.1:0-6404 GCA_045594965.1 Oscillospiraceae bacterium
GATAACAATAAACTGGGTATTGTCAGTCATGGAACGCATATAATCGGCATAACGGGCAACATTGGCCTCGTCAAGAGCGGCGTCTATTTCGTCCATTATGCAGAAGGGTGTGGGACGCACCTTCATTATGGCAAAGTACAAAGCTATGGCAACAAAGCTCTTTTCTCCACCTGAGAGAAGGCTGATATTTGTCACTGCCTTTCCGGGGGGCTGTACCTTTATGCCTATGCCGCAGCCAAGAGGATCCTCCGGGTCCTCAAGCTCCAGTGCGGCCTTGCCGCCGCCGAAAAGCTCAAGGAATACTGTACGGAATTTTTCGTCTATAGCGGCAAATTCACGGAGGAAAATAACCTTCATCTCTCCGGTTATCTCCGCGATTATCTTCTGCAGCTCACGCCTGGAGGTCTCAACATCGTCTCTCTGTGACACAAGAAACCCGTAGCGCTCGCTTACTCGCTCGTATTCGTCAATGGCACCGATATTGACATTGCCGAGACGGCCTATCTCTCGCTTGAGCTCGCCTATACGCTTTACCGCGGCAGGCACATCCTCAACACTTTTGCGAAGCTGCTGTGCCGCAGTGCGGCTGAGTTCATAGCTGTCCCAGAGCTTGTCCAGAATCTGTTTTTCCTCCAGCTCCGCGGAAGTGCGTCTGTTTTCAAACAAGGAGCAGCGTCCCTGCAATTCGCTGATATCACGGTTTTTGTCCTGTGCAGCCTTTTCACTGCGGTTGCGCTTTCCTTCAAGCTCCATTCTGGAGCTGAGAAGCGCGGCAATGGAGTCCTTATGCTTCTGAGCCTCTCCCCGAAGCAAGCTGAGTTTTTCCTCACGCTGGAGAAGTTCGGCACGGATATCCTCGCTGCGTGCAAGAATCTCATCAATCCTGCCGCGTCGGCTCTCGCTGTCGCCGGAAATATCTGCCATGAGCTCTTCAAGGCTTCGGGCAGAACGCAGGGTGGTCTCGCGCTCAGCGGCAAGCGAGGCAAGCTCCGCGCGTACAGCGGCAATAGCAGTGCTTATTTCGCTCCGCTTAAGTTCAAAGCCCTCTTGACCGGCGCTCATTTTGCTTATGCGCTCCCGGAGAGCACTAAGCTCCTTCTCAAGAGCGGCAATATCGCTGCGCTCCTGTTCCTGACGGAGGCTGTTTTCCTTTTTCCGTCCGGAAAGACCTGCGCGCTCAGTTTCAAGATTTTCAATGCTCTCGTCCAGTGCGCTCTGCATCATCTTAAGCTGGGCGGCATTACTCTCACTGTGACGCAGCTGTTCAGCAGCCCCGCTCTGTTCTCCCGAGGCAACCTGCAGCTCGTATCTTGCCTTTTCCAGTTCCCGACTGGCTGCCGACAGAGCCTCAGACTTCTCTTCCAGAACAACTGAGAGTTTCTCCACCTTTTCCTTCAGGCTCTTAAGCTCATTTGCTCTTGAGAGTATACCCACATTTCTGGCAGAGGAGCCACCGGTCATTGAACCGCCCGCATTTATCATCTGTCCGTCAAGGGTGACGATTCTCAAGGTCTGTCCGTTTTTCCGTGAAATGTTCACAGCATCAGACAAAGTTTCAGCCACAACGGTGCGGCCAAGAAGATTGGCTATAAGAGCTTTATATTTATCCTCGCAGGAAACAAGCTCCGAGGCGATGCCCACATATCCCTCCTCACGGTTGGGAACACGGCTGAGCTGATGGGGCTTGATAATATCAAGGGGCAGGAAGGTGGCTCTGCCTCCATCCATGCGCTTGAGCATCTCTATTGCGGCCTTTCCCACACTCTGTGAATCCACCACTATATTCTGCATTGCGGCGCCAAGCGCGGTTTCCACAGCAAGCGTGTACTCATCCTTCACAGATATCAGCCCTGCCACGGGTCCGTGAACTCCGCCGAGCGTGCCTCTTGCCTTGGCACGCATAACATTCTTTACAGCCTTGCCCAGACCCTCAAACTCCCGTTCCAAATCGGTGAGCAGTCTGATTCTGTCCTCGGCTGCGCCCTTTTCAAGGCTTATGCGGTTAAGCTCATCGGTGAGTTCGCTCACCTTTTTCTCCCGGCCGCCCATAAGCATGCGGTGGCCGTTAATTATGTTATTTATCTCATTATATCGCTGTGCAGCCTGCTCAGCTTCACGCCTGGCCTCATGATAGCGCTTCGAAACCTCGTCATAGCGCTCCTCCGCAGCAGCAATATCACCGGCTATGGTAGAAGCCCTCTCTTCAATCTCCGCAGCGCGGTCAGCGAGCTGGCTAAGAGTGGCTTTGTGGGCCGCAATAGCCTCGTTGTTCTCGTTTTCGGAGGCTATAAGCTTGCTGAGTCCCTGCTGTCCCTTGTCGCTCTCTGCAGCAAGAGTCTCCGCCTGTCTCTCAAGAGAGCGGATCTCAAGCTGCTTTTCCACCGTTTCGGTATCTATTGCGTCCACTCTTTCTCTGTGGGCCGCTGCCTGAGCGGCCAGATTTTCGGTTCTCTGGGCCTGTTCTCCAAGCTCGGCACGAATACGCTCAACGCTTTCCTCATTATGTCTGAGATTTGTATTCAGAACAGCTATTGCGCTTTCGCACTCGGAGGCGGCACTCTCACAGGCGGAAAGGCGCTCACGCTCCCGCTCCGCGTCAATATCACACTGGCGCATTCTCTCGCTGAGCTTATCATTTACGGCATAGAGTTCATCAAGCTCACGCTTTGCCTCAGCAAGCAGGGCGCTGGCCTCATCATAATCCTTGCGCGCTCTTTCGCAGCGATTATGAAGGCTGTCCAGATTTTCCATCCAGACATTGATTTCAAGCTCTCTCTGCTCGTCTCTGAGCAGAAGATACTTTTTTGCAGTCTCCGCCTGCTTCTTCAGGGGTGTCACCTGCATCTGGAGCTCATCTATCTTATCGTTTACGCGCAGAAGGTTTTCATCGGTGCGCATAAGTCTGCGCTCCGCCTCTTCCTTTCTGTGGCGGTAACGGGATATACCCGCAGCCTCCTCAAATATTTCCCGTCGGTCGGTGCTTTTGGCAGAAACAATTTCCGCTATGCGTCCCTGTCCTATGACGGAATAGCCGTCACGTCCAAGACCCGTATCCATGAGAAGACCCGTGATGTCCTTCAGTCTTACGGACTCACGGTTGAGATAGTATTCACTTTCACCGTTGCGGTAGTAGCGGCGGGCTATGGTGACCTCCGGGGCATCTATATCAAAGGTGCCTCCGGAGTTATCAAGAATGAGGCTAACCTGAGCAAAGCCCATGGGACTGCGCTTTTCGGTGCCTCCGAAAATAACATCCTCCATCTTGCCGCCTCGGAGAGTTTTGCTCCGCTGCTCACCCATGACCCACAGCATGGCATCGGAAATATTGCTCTTTCCGCTGCCGTTGGGTCCCACAATGGCTGTTATATCTTTTTCAAAGCTTATCACAGTCTTATCTGCAAAAGACTTGAAGCCCTGTATTTCTATCGCTTTTAAATACAATTCCTGCACTCCTTAAAGGGGATATACTCATAACAATACAGAATAAAGTATATTACAATTTCCCGTTTTTCGCAAGGCACTCCACAACAATTTCTCCGATTTTTACATCCATCGCCCTGATTTTCAGGCTTTTCAGCTCAAATTCGGACATAAGTTTGCTTATATTACAGCGTTTTTGGCCTGTCATCTGAGAAATGCAGGAGGGGTGAACACCCAAAATCACATCCGTTCCCTTCTCCACACCCTCAAGAAGTATTCTTGCCTTTTTCAGGAAAAGGCGGCTTTTCACTATTTCTCCCAGAGCGGGATGGTAAGCCCCTCCAAGAGCGTCTCCTCCGCTGAGCTCATCGCTGGGATTCAGGCCCAGTCGGATCACATTTATTCCGGCCTCTTCAAAGACAGGCAGTATGGCAGAGCAGACCTCAGCGGCATCCTCCACCGTGTGTTCCCTGTAGCTTCCCTCGCTCCACATATCCGCAAGGGCAGTATCCCGTATTATGACTGTGGGGTAGATTCTGACACCGTGGGGCTGAAGGGCAGCTATGCGCCTTGCAGATTCAATGTCCTTTTCCATGTCGGAACCGGGAAGCCCCGTCATCATCTGCAGTATAAGCTTAAAGCCCGCTTTTTTTATCATTTCTGCAGCTTTGACCGTGTCCTCTGCACTATGTCCTCTCCACGATGCAGCAAGGACAGAGTCTATCATGGACTGGCTTCCAAGCTCTATCGTCCTCACGCCTTTCTCCCAGAGCATGGACAGAATCTCTTCATTAATTGCGTCGGGCCGTGTGGAAAGCCGTACAGATGATATCCTGCCGTCTTCAAGATAGGGCGAAGCCGCATCAAGCAGCGCCTTCTGTTCAGAAATGGGTATAGCAGTGAAGGAGCCGCCATAGAAGGCCAGCTCCGCATTTTCGCATTTATCAAGTGCCGACTCTATGGCCTGCACAACATCCGACCGGCAGGCAGGCAAAAGGCTGCCCGAAATGCGTTTCTGATTGCAGAAAACGCAGTCATGTGGGCAGCCCAGATGAGGTATGAATACTGGTATGATGCTGTTTTTCATTTCTCAGTCCTTCAGTTCTTCCAGAGCTCCGGCGGCAGCATTCTGCTCCGCCTCCTTCTTTGTGCGTCCCTGTCCCTGTCCTATCATCCTGCCGTTGAGATAGACAGCGGCGCAGAACACCTTCATGTGGTCGGGTCCGCTTTCGCTGAGCACCTCATAGCTGAGATTCATGCCGGGAGTGCGCTGAATAAGCTCCTGAAGTCTTGTTTTGCAGTCGCCTGTGGGCACTGTGCCAAGCTTGCTGAGCTTGGTGAGAATATTCTCGTTTACAAAAGCCTCGGCAACCTCAAAGCCTCCGTCTATGTAAAGAGCGGCTATAACCGCCTCAACGCAGTCGGCCAGAATGCTGTGGCGCTCTCTGCCGCCTGTGAGGGCTTCGCCTTTGCCCAGACGGAGATTTTCTCCGAAGCAAAGCTTGTCCGCCACCTCCCAGAGACTTTGCTCGCATACAAGCTCCGCTCTCATCCGGGTCATTTTTCCTTCGGGGAGCTTGGGGAAAGTTCTGTAAAGATGCATAGCCACAACCATTCCCAATACGCTGTCACCTATGAATTCCAGACGCTCGTTGCTCTGGCAGCGGTGTTCATTGGCATAGGACGAATGGGTCAGGGCAGTAACTATAAGGCTCTGGTCCTTAAAACGGTAATTAAGTTTTTCCTGAAGCTCCTTCACAGTCTCTCCCCCTATGTACTACTTTTCTGAAAATCAGTTGATGTTCTTGCTCACCAGATCAACAAGGTCGCCCACAGTGCGCAGACCCTTGAGATCCTCTTCCTGCATCTCGTCCAGGTTGAACTCGGTTTCCATGGCCATGGAAAGCTCCACGATGTCCAGAGAATCAGCCTCCAGATCCTCAAGGATATTGGTTTCCATGCTGATGGAATCCTCATCTATGCCGAACTGATCGGCAATAAGTGCTCTAATCTTCTCGAAAATCATAGTAATTATCCTTTCTTATATATATTTGTCAAGCTTTCTCCTGGGAGCCAAGCTTCATAAACTCTATGTTTGCCTCTATCTTGCCGGAGATATCATTTTCCACAATATTCATAGCCTGCATAACGGCAGAGCGGATGGCTCTGGCATTGGAGCTGCCGTGAGCCTTGATAACGGGCTTTGTGATACCAAGGAAAGGAGTTCCGCCAACCTCATTGGGATCCAGCATGCTCTTTATGGAGCCCATATCCTTCTTTATAAGAGCCGCTGCCAGAATGTTCTTCACATTGCTTGTAAGCACGCCCTTTATCTTCTTCATAAGGAACTTGGCGGTACCCTCAATGCACTTCATAAGAATATTACCGGTGAAGCCGTCGGTTACGATAACGTCGCACTTATCGGTAAAGACGTCTCCGCCTTCAATGTTGCCGATAAAGTTTATACGTCCTTCCTCATGGGCAGCACGGAGCAGAGCATAGACCTCCTTGCACAGCTCTGTGCCCTTGCTGTCCTCGCTGCCGTTATTGAGAAGACCCACTCTGGGATTCTCAACACCGCTGATGGCAGAGGCGTAAAAAGAGCCCATATATGCAAACTGGAGCAGATATTCACTGGTGCAGTCCACATTTGCGCCGCAGTCGATGAGCACAACGCCCTTTTTGCCGTTGGGAATAACGGGACAGAAGCAGGCGCGGCGAATGCCTCTTATACGCTTAACAATAAGAGTTGCTCCGGTGAGCAGTGCTCCGGTGCTGCCTGCGGAAATAAAAGCGTCTCCCGCTCCGTCACGGAGAAGGTTAAGACCTACGGTCATTGAGCTGTCCTTTTTGCGGCGGCAGGCCATGGCCGGATCATCGTGCATATCCACAACTTCGGTGGCATTGACAACAGCAATGTGCTCATTGCCCTCTCCACCACAGACAGAAAGACATTCGCGGACCTGTTCCTCTATGCCAACAAG
>JAZNZM010000310.1:0-8298 GCA_045594965.1 Oscillospiraceae bacterium
TACTTTATCCTGAAAATTATTGGAGGGCCTCCTTGCGGAGACCCTCCAATTTGGCTTTGGGGCTTTTTTTACAGCCCCTTCGAGGTGTTAGACGATTGAGCAAAAAGCTCAACTCTGCAGTCACTCCAAAGGGGTGACGCGGAGGCTGGGGTCATAGGGGATGCCCATAGGTGCCGCCCTGTTTTTCCCACAAAAAATAGGGCGGGCAGTGCTTGCTAATACTGAGACTTTCAGACAACAGAGTTTGTTGAAAGATAGATAGACGTTTGTTATAATAAAAATAAAGGAATTGTTCTACAGGAGGGAACGGATATATTCTCTTTTGTTTTTTACACAATTAAGGCCGACAATTAATTTTAGTAGGGATAACAGGTCATTATTCAGGGAGCGATGTGAAATGAAAAAGATGCAGGTTAAGATTCATGGAGACAAGTTCTTTACTCTCTATAATGTAATCATGCTTGTGATTTTGGTTGGCTCAATAACATTTTCTGTTATTGATAAATGCACAAGAATTATTGTGTGGCCGACTAATTATGAAAATTTTATTGGGGTTTCATCGCAAATTATTACAGCAATTGCTTCGTTGGTTGTTTCGATGATTGGCATTGCAATTTCTTTGCAAAACGAAGAATTTTTTGGTGTAAAAATAACGAAGCTGTATGCTCTTAGAGTAAAAAACACTACTCGATATTGAAAATAGTAATTACGTCAATTATACTATGCGCCCTTAATCTTGCGTTATATCTGTGTGGGTTAACCATTGGCGCAATAGGGACGCTTTTTGTTGCGTTGCTGTTTCTCTTGATGGTAGTATTCAATGAAATTCCTGTTATGGCAAAAGATGAAAAAACACTTTTGCGAATATTGAAAGACAACCTTGTCAATTGCTATGTTAATAAATTGGAAGCACAAAAAGAACTGAAGGAAGCTTTGAAATATTTGCTTTATCATAAAAATTTTCTAGAACTTTACCTTGAGTTTAAGGATGGCACTGATGAAAACTTCAATCTATATCTAATGCTTAAGTTGTTAGAATTTCAGCAGGATCTATCATTTGAACTAAAGAATAAATATAGTGAGAATGAACAGCGAATCATCGGCAGTAGCTTAATGGACAATGTTTTGGATGTCGCATTTAGGCACATTGAGGCGCTGATGAGGTTTTTAATGAAATTTTCAAAAGCAAATATTTGCTGACAAGAGTGCTGTTTAGATTGCAGGAATTACCTTCGTCTCGTGAAATTATGCTACTCGGTGTCGGTAGAATGTTTCGATTTTTATGTTATACCCCGAATGAACCAAAGAGCGAGTATAAAATAGTTTCTTCAATTTTGATCGTACTGGTTTGTGAAACGGTAAAGTTAAAAGACTTTAGTGTTATTAAAGTGATTCGAAGAGAACTTTCATCGCTATGCTCGCGGTTTTATAAATCATCCGCAGATTTAGATGTTTTTGTGGCAGTTAGTCTTTTCCTGTATTATCTATGTAATTCTGATTCGGAAGTCCCTTCGGATCTTAAAGAGGATATTCAGGCATTCATTAATGAAGGAGGCATGGTTGAGGAAAATACCAGAATTATCTCGTGGAGAGAGTTATTTACCGGTGCAGCAGATAGGTTCTATGTAGATTATAATAATTTCACTTCCTTAATTCTCGAACATTCGCACAATATGGAATACTGGCTAAATGGCGTAGGGGCAAGATTCGTGGCTTTGGATCATGGATACATAACAAAATGGTATTTTCTCATCTGTTTAACATCAATGAATTTCGAGATATTAACTACTGCTCATTGTTAAATGGAGATAAAGGAGCAAAGAACTATCTAAAATCATTTGGCGATAGCTGCTTTGATGATAATAAGCATTTTGTGCCTTCCGAAGAGATGGTCAAGATTGTAAGTTTCTATGGTAATGCGGATAAAGCATTCGTGTTTTTCGGGATTTCTGAAGAAAATGATCATAGATTTTTTGAGTTTATCAATCAAATAAGAGTGGATGATTTGGCATGTGATACAGAGCTTGCTGCTGAAATGGATATGATAGCTTGTGCTAGGAAAATCAGAGATAAAATAGAAGCGAATATATGTGCTGAATGGGGTTATGATCCCAGTGTTGAAATTACAAATGGAGAGCGCTGCCTTTCGATTTTTATTGAAAAGTTTCCTGAAGCATACAACTTCGATGACAGCTTAGCAGAGTGTTGTGAAAGAAGCCTTTTGGCGGATATTGAAAGGTCTATTGATAAGAACATATTGTACAGGGGACCACAATTAGAAACTGGTATCTATTCTATGTTACATAGGAATCTCAAATATATTACAGAAGAGACTAAGGATACAGTTCCTACATTTCACATCTCCGACAAAGAAATTAAGAATTTATTTATCGATGTATGCAATCCGCTTGAAGAGATTAAGAGTAGATTATTCGATGTGTTTGCTGTTATTGCAGAAGATGCATTCAAATTTAACTTCAGCATAAATAAGGTTGAGTTTAGATGTTTAACCGAGGAAGAATTGGCTGTACAAGTATCAAAATACCAGCGCGCCGATGGACAATATGTATTTCGAGGGGCATTTCTACCGAAGGAGGAAATTACAAAGATGATTAAGGACAAGTTCACAATCTTGACGCTTGTTGCACAGCATCAGGTTGTTTCATCCAAGGATGGAATATATGAATTAAAACCGTACACAACTGGATTAAAAGAGGATTAAAATTAAAACAGGTCAATTCTTTTGAGTTGACCTGTTTTCTAACATTTAAATACTATGAGTTTTAGTATTTGTACATCTGGCAACCTATCAAAAATCCACGAAATGCCCCTGCATCCGGGATAGGGAAGTGAGACAGAAAAATAAATATTGACATATGTCGCCATATATATTATTATATGAGCAGATGAAGTTCTTAGCGCGAAAATTCTCGCCCTGCAACCCACTAATCAAAAAACTCCGGACTAATTCCGGAGTACAAAGTTGCAGCTTAAATTTTAGGTTGCAGGGCAGGAACAAAATGCACGCAAAAATGGCGCCAAACAACAAAAAAGCTCCGAAATCCTAAGATTTCGAAGCTTATTTTGGTGGAGATAAGCGGGATCGAACCGCTGACCTCTTGAATGCCATTCAAGCGCTCTCCCAGCTGAGCTATACCCCCGTATTTTGTTGCGCAGTTTAGACTGCAAGAAGTATATTAGCAGATACATATCGATTTGTCAATACTAAATTATAGTTTTTTCTAAAAAAT
Source organism: Oscillospiraceae bacterium (assembly GCA_045594965.1). GTDB lineage: Bacteria > Bacillota > Clostridia > Oscillospirales > Oscillospiraceae > SIG459. The sequence goes on from JAZNZM010000310.1 coordinate 3,252, forward strand.
ATTCCCTCCATATCACAGATGCCGGGGAAGGAGAAAATGGTATTGGTATAGGCAGGGAAGCGGGAGCAGGACAAAGAAAAGCACAGCGGGCAACGCTATGGGGCAAAGCAAAAAACAGCAGAGCGCAAAACGAAAGTACGGTTTATCGGACTTTGTTTGGGTGATAATCGGACCATCACAAAAACAAAGGAGAAGACATCATGACACTTCTGATCGGATTTGCGGCGGCTGTTTTTCTGGCTATACCCATCGAGGCTCTGGCGAGCTATGTGGACAGACATCATTGAGGCAATATACAGTTTTCACGGGAGCGGCGCGATTTGTACCGCTCCGTTTTTTCGTGTAAAAAAGCCCGCTGAAGTTTTATAAAAGCCGCCAATTGACAAAGCAAGTGAGGAATATATAATAAAATGTAACAGATACTTGCAAAATCGGGAGGTATATCGGTGAAAAAAGCATTATGCACCCTTTTTGCGGTGGCGCTCATGCTCTCCCTTGCCATAGTTCCCGTGGATGCTGCGGAGGACTGTGTTCTGGAGCTCCGTGGACCCGACTCCACCACGGTGGGCGAAAGCTTTACCGTTGAGCTTTATCTCTCCGGCAATCCCGGTTTCAGCTCCGCGCAGCTCACTCTGGGCTATAACAGCAATGTGCTCCGCTGCACTCAATGCAGCACCGGAGAACTTCTTTCGGATATGCTGAGCGCTGTGAACTGCAATGGCAGTGACGGCGCAGCGGTAGCCGCGGCAGGAGCGGTGGACAGCCATGGAGACGGAATTCTGGCTTCCTTCACCTTTGAGGTTATAGCGTCCGGCAACTGCGATTTTGAGCTAAAAAATGTAAAGCTGCTGAACTCAGCCGGAGAAGCTCTGAGCTCTGCTGTGGGCACTTTCAGCCTTACTGCCGCTGCACAGACGGGTCAGACTGCCACGCCTGCCCCCACAGACGAACCGGCCAAAATCGCACTTGCGGATATTGAAGGTCACCGGGCTGAGGACAGCATAGCCGCTCTCGCCCAAAGGGGCATAGTAGAGGGCTACCCGGATGGGACATATCGCCCCGATGCTCCGGTGACCCGCGCACAGTTTGTCACTGCGCTGTGGCGGGCCATGGGCAGCATGGAGCCACAAAGCGAGCCGCCCTTCCGTGACCTCAGTCCTACCGGATATTACCGCACTGCGGTAGCGTGGGCCGCGGAAAGTGGCATTGTACGGGGCGTTGGCGACGAGCTGTTCAAGACCCACGGACACATCTCCCGGCAGGAGGCCGCAGCCATGCTCCACCGTGGGGCAGGCAGCCCTGTTGGCGGAGAGCTTATGTTCAGCGGCATATATGACGGACACTTTGCGGACAGTGACGACCTTGCCCACTGGGCAAAGGACGCAGTGTACTGGGCGGTCTATGAAGAGCTCTGGTGCGGCATAGGCAGCGGAGAATACGGGGAAGTTCTCGGAGGCCGACAGGGACTTACTCGGGGAGAAATGGCGGTCATGCTGGCGGAATTGACGAGGTGAAAATATGAAAAGTGCAATAAAAAGGAATCTGGCCTTGTGCATAGCGCTGATGCTGACGGTATGCTGCGCGCTCACCGCCGCTGCGGCAAGCACCCCACCTTCGGGGCTTGCGGAGCTCAGTGTTTCCGAAGGCTATACAGTGCAGCCCATAGACGGTGGGGATACCTCCGTTGAAGCTGTGGACGGTGTGTATTACGGTGTCAGGAAGCTGAGTCTCAGCTTTCCCACTGCGGACGGGGAGCAGTATGTTGTGTTTCTGCTCCGGGGGCAGACCGTGCCCACAGAAGGCAGCATACGCTACATGAACCAGCTCGGCGGCAGCGGAGAGCTCATGAGCGTAAACATATACCCCGATACGCTGACGGCTCCGGGCAGCTATTATATTTACATATCCGACAGCGTCAGCTATAAGCAGATCGCCTCCTTTACCGTTACAGAGCCGCCATATACCCTTGGAGATGTGGACGGCAGCGGAGAGGTTGATGTTGCCGATGCCACCAGACTTCTGAGATATCTGGCAGAACTCAGCACCGAGGACGAGACTGTTGTGCTGCCCGCGGCTGATACGGACGGCAGCGGAAAAGTGGATATTGGTGATGTGACCAAGCTCCTCAGAGTTCTTGCGGAACTTGAAGGCTTTTAAGGAGGGGGAGGAATGAACAGCAAACTGAAAAAGGCTCTTGCTCTTATGCTGTGCTTTCTGCTGGCACTTTCCACACTCCCTGTGGGTGTTCTTGCCGCAGATAAGCCGGTGATAAGGATAGAAAACGCCACTGCAAGAAGCGGCAATGCCCCCCAAAGCCTGAGCATACCCGTATCCATCAGCAATACGCTGGGCTTTGCCGGAATGGATCTCAGCTTCAGCCTGCCCGAGGGCTGGGTGCTTGAGAATATCAGCATAAAGGAAAAGGACGACTACAGCATTTTCTATACTGAGGATGCGGATGGGAATATGCAGAGTCTTACGAAGCCTGCGGTGAACCCGGCTAAGGGACGCTTTCTGGCGGCTCATTCGGAGGATATCAGGGACTCCGGCTATCTCTGCTGGCTCAGCATAACCATTCCAGCGGATACTGCCGCAGGCGAATATGAGATAAAACTCAGCGCCAACAAGATAAACACCGCCTCCGCAAGCGGCATTGACAGGAGCGGAAGCTACAGTCTTATAAACGGGCGCGTGAAGCTTATACGCTCCGGTGTTATCCTCAGCCGCAGCACGGTGGTGTCCAATGAAGCCACAACACTCACAGCCACTGCTATAGATACTGCCGGCAACGACCTGAGCGCTCAGGTGAACTGGACGGTCAGTCCTTCCGGCAAGGGAGTCAGTGTCAGCCGGGGCACTGTCACCGCAGCGAAGGGGACTGAGGCGGGTAAATATATCATTGCCGCCGAGGGTGTGGGCGAGGCCACCCTTACTGTCTGTGACATAAAAGTTGAGATAGAGGGAGATGCTGTTACCATCCCCGAGCTTGTTTACGGCATAAGCTGGGAAGATGTGCAGAGCAGCGTAAAAATAAACGGGGAAAATATTAAGGTACTGGCCGACACTCAGCTGGAGGGAAGTTTCTTCCTTGAACTTGACAGGAGCGGCGCGGAACCCGGTGCGGGCAGCCACAGCTATGAGATCTTCTTTGAAAGCTCCGAATACGGTGAGCTGAGCGTATATAGAGGCCTGCTGCTCATAAAGCCGGCAGAAATTGCAATGCCTGAGGCCGTGGAGGGTCTTGTGTACAACGGAGAAGTGCAAAACGCTGTCAGCGCCGTGGACGGCTGCACTGTCAGCGGCGGCAGTGCAAAGGATGCAGGCAGCTACACCGCGGTGGTAAGCCCCGACAGCAACCACTGCTGGCCCGATGGCAGCCGCGATGCCAGAGAGATAAGCTGGTCCATAGCTCCCAAAACCGTGGATGTGATCTGGACTCTGACCGAGCGGGTGTATAACGGCCGGGAGCAGTATCCGGAAGCCGAGGCAGAGGGGCTTGACCTTGAGATAAGCGGCGGCAGGGACGCAGGCGCCTATACCTGCACAGCCACCGCAAACGACACTAACTACGCATTGACAAACAGCAGCAGCCAATTCACCGTTCTCCCCAGCGGTGACTTTACCGATACCACGGCAAATAGCCAGAGAGCCCTTGTGGGAAGCGTGAGCTTTGCCGAGCCGAGCTTCAGCGGCTTTGGCGGTGAGAGCGTGGAGGGCGAAATCGTCTATAGCTTTGAAGGCCTTCCAATGAGCTATGAGGAGCTTTGCGAAAAGCTCTCGGCCTGTGAAAAGGGAAGGGTAATCATAGATTATGCATTCACAGCCTCCGGAAACTACAAAGGTGAGCGGCAGGGCAGCATAAGCCTTGAACTGGAGGACATAGTTTTCCATGTGGGCGAAGAGCAGGCAGGAGCGGAGAATGCTCTGATAGTAAAGGCTGAACCGACATTCGGAGACAGCTGGGAGGACATCGTTTTGCTCAGCGAGGCTCTTGAGGCCGGCATTCTCGGTGAGAAGGTGGAGGGAGAGTTTTTCCTCAATGTGAGCGGCAGACCCGATGCCGGCGAGCACAGAGTGACGCTTATGTTCAGCGGCGGAGAATACGAGAATATCCCCGTGCTTGAGACTCTTGTCACTGTGGCCCCTGCCGTGGCGGAGATTCGCTGGGGAGAAGACAGCTTTACCTATAACGGTGAGGCTCAGTGCCCCGGAGCAGAGGCCACGGACGTAGACGGCAAAGAGCTTGCGCTGAAGCTGGAGGGAGCGGCCACAGATGCCGGAAGCTATACCGCAAGGGCGGTATGCGAGGACAAAAACTATATCCTTAGCAATGCGGAAAAGGACTTCACCATAGCAAAAGCGGTGTATAAGGGAGCGGTGCAGTATACTCCCGTTGAGGAAGAGGGCAGAACTCTTGCCGAAGCCGAACTGAGACCCGGTAAAGACTGGGGCAGCGGAACTCTCATCTGGCAGGACGCAGAGGGGAAGGCCCTTCCCGACAGCACCGTTGTTGAGATGGACAGGGAATACTTATGGTCCTTCACCCCGGATAATCCAAACTTTGAGTCCCTTGGCGGAAGCATAGTAGTTTTTGCCACCAGCCTGCCCTTCACCGATGTGGCCGAGGGGGCATGGTACTATGCCCCCATACGCTATGCCTACTATAACGGTCTTATGAACGGCATAAGTGCAGATCGTTTTGAACCCGGCACAAATCTTACAAGGGCAATGATGATGACTATTCTTGCCCGTCTTGCAGGGGTGGATACCTCCGGCGGCAGCCCATGGTATGAAAAGGGCATGGTTTGGGCCATGGAAAACGGAGTTTCCGACGGCACAAATCCCGGCCTGAACATCACCCGTGAGCAGGTTGTCACTATGCTTTACCGCTATATAGGCGAGCCTGAGGTGGAGTCAAAGGGGCTTGAGGGCTTCCTTGATGGAGCAGACACCAGCCCATGGGCGGAAGATGCCATGAACTGGGCTATAGGAAATGGTCTCATGAAGGGCGATGACAGGGGCAATGTGAATCCCCGGAATAACGCTA
>JAZNZM010000311.1:0-3441 GCA_045594965.1 Oscillospiraceae bacterium
TGCAGCCGTGAGAACAAAAATAAACCAAAACCAGTCTGAAATCAGAGAGAACGCAAGCCCTGCGGCCCCAAACACAACCGCCACAACCAGCATTTCAGCATACATAAATTGCTCTTGTCTGAATCTCACTGTTTCTCCCCCCTTGCTGCGAAAATATATATTTCCGACAAAGCTGCTGTCATCTGCGATATGAATATATTAAACGATACTCTCTCATCTTTGCAACTGCAAAAAATTATCTGTGCACCTGCCCTGTTGCTTCTGTACCCTTAATCTCTTTCGTTGAAATGCCTTCGGGTTTATGTTAAAATCAATAGAAAAACTGAGCAGACGGGCTCACTCGGCCATTCCTCAAAGCCTTTTTCACCATTTGCACCAAGTCCAGGGAGGGCGAAAACATGAAAAAATTTGCTGTATTCAGCGGCTTTCTCGGCAGCGGAAAAACTACTGCCATGATGGCCCTCACAAAGTATTTTACACGAAACCACGGCGCTGCCGCCATGATCTCCAACGACCTTGGAGACCAGAGCCTTGCAGACAACCGTCTGGCGCAGCTATCCGGCTGCAATGCCAGCGAGCTTACCGGAGACTGCATCTGCTACCAAAGAGAAAACCTCGCAGCGCGGCTGGACAGCCTCTATAGCGAGGGCTGCAGCCTTGTTATCTCCGACATACCCGGCTTTGGAGTGGGCGCTCTTGACCATGTTTACCACGGTCTTGAGCAGGATTACCCCGGGCATTACGAGCTTGGCCCTTTCACTGTGCTTGTGGAAAGCTCCACGGTGGAAGCTCTCCGCAAGGGCTGCGGCGGTGACATAGCCTATATTCTCAACACCCAGCTTGTGGAAGCCGACCTCATTGTGCTGAACAAAACCGACCTTCTCTCCCCTGACGACAGAGACGAGATTCTTCTCTGGCTCCGGAACAACTACCCCCACGCAAAGGCTCTTGCCATCAGCGCGCTTAAAGGCGAGGGGCTTGAAGAGCTCTGTCAGGCGCTTATCAGGGGAAAGGCCTCCATGCGTCTTCCCGACATAGGCTACGGCGGTGAGGCCTTCGGCAAGGCCATGGGCGGCATAAGCGAATACTATATCCAGTATCACGCCACGGTATGCTGCAATGATTTCGACGGCAGCGCCTATCTTATGGAGCTGGCCTCCCGTGTGAAGGATGCCGTATCCCTTTCCGGAGGGGATGTTCCCCATCTTAAGCTGCTGGCATGGGAGCCGGAGGGCGACTACGGAAAAGCTGACCTTATAGGCGTCGGCAGGGATATTGTGCTTACAAAAGCCTTTCAAAAGCCCTGCACCGAAATATCCGTGATGCTCAATGCCAGCGCCATCTGTCCCGCCAATGAGCTTGCCTCCATTATGGACGATGCCATAGACAAGGCTTCCGAAAACCATCAGCTCGAACTCATCGTTTTCAAGCAGGAATGCTTCGGCATGGGAGGCTGATATAAAAGGGGTTACATATGAAAAGTGAAATATTGGGCAAAAGGGACTTATACAGCCGCCTTATAAAGCTCGCCCTTCCCATGATGATACAAAACGGCATAACGAACTTCGTGAATATGCTGGACAATATAATGATAGGCACCGTTGGCACAGCCCCGATGACCGGAGTAGCCATAGCCAACCAGCTTTTCTTCGTCTTTAATCTCTGCATTTTCGGAGCGCTGGCAGGGGCAGGCATTTTCGGAGCACAGTTTTTCGGCAGCGGCGACCGCAAGGGTGTGGCCTACTGCTTCCGCTTCAAGCTTATGTTCTGCGGCTGCATTACCGCCTTGGGACTTTTGCTTTTCGGCTTTTTCGGAGAAGAGCTGCTGGGCCTCTATATGCGGGGCGAGGGAGGTCTCACCGACCCTGCCGCCACCATGGCCTCGGCAAAAAGCTATCTCAGAACAATGCTGATCGGTGTTGTGCCCTTCACACTTGTCCAGTGCTATTCCAGCACCCTCCGTGAAGGCTCACGGCCCACTCTGCCCATGGTATCCGGAATGGTGGCTGTACTTGTTAACCTCTGTCTGAACTATGTGCTCATATTCGGCAAGTTTGGCGCACCCGCTCTGGGCGTTTCCGGTGCTGCCATCGCCACTGTTATTTCCCGCTTCGCGGAGCTTGCCGTGATCGTAAGCGTCTCCCACGCGGATAAAATCCGATATACTTTCATGCAGGGCCTTTACTCAAACTTCTTTATCCCCGGCAAACTCATGGGCGAGCTGTTTCTCAAGAGCCTGCCTCTTCTCATAAACGAGTTTCTCTGGTCCTCCGGCATGGCCTTTATCAGCCAGTGCTATTCACTCCGCGGCCTTGACAGTGTGGCAGCTTTCAATATTTCCCAGACCTTCTGGAACGTTTTCTCAATTGCATACATGGCCATGGGCATGGCAGACGGCATAATCATGGGCCAGATACTCGGCTCAGGCAGGCTGCAGAAGGCCAGAGAGGACGGCTACAGAATGATAGTCTTCTCATTTCTTATTGCTGTTTGCTTTGGCGCTCTTTACTATATCTGCGCCGGCTTCATTCCCATGGCCTACAACGCGGAGCCGGAGATTCGCACTCTTGCCACCCGTCTTATGCGTATCACAGCCATAGCTATGCCCCTGGAGGCCATATGCCACGCCAGCTACTTCATTCTCCGCTCCGGCGGCAGAATGGTGGTCACCTTTCTCTTCGACTCCGTGTATATGTGGTGCATAAATGTGGCTCTGGCTTTTGTGCTCAGCCGCTTCACAGCCATCAGCTTTACCGGGATTTTTACCATAGTCCAGATAAGCTCCGTACTGAAGGCCGGTGCCGGAATTGTTCTTGTAAAAAGCGGTTTCTGGGTAAGAAACATCGTTGCGGACAAGCACTGACTTTATCCCCATCCTCTCCCGGGATGGGGATTTTTCGATTTTTTTCCTCTTTTTTCACTAAATTGCCTTTTGGCACTTGAATTTTTTTGTCAAAATGATATTCTAAAAGGGTGTTTTCAAAAACATAAATAAGAGAGGAGAAAAAACAAATGCTTGAGAAACTCTTTAAGCTGAAAGCCAACGGCTCCAGCGCAAAGGTTGAGATCCTTGCCGGTCTTACAACCTTTATGACCATGGCTTACATCATCGCTCTGAACCCCAATCTGCTCACCAACTTTGACGGCGGCTCCCCCCTGTGGAACGGCGTATTCCTGGCCACCTGCATTGCCTCCGCTATTGGTATGTTCGCAATGGCTTTCCTCGCAAACAAGCCCTTTGCAATGGCTCCCGGTATGGGTCTCAACAGCTTCTTCGCCGTTGTTGTTGCCAATATCGTCGGCATCACCGGTATGAGCTATGTGGCATCCTTCCAGACTGCCCTCATCATAATCCTTGTTGAAGGCTTTATTTTCATCGTCCTTTCCATCTTCAATGTCCGCGAGAAGATCGTTGAGGCTATTCCTCTCGGCGTACGTCTT
>JAZNZM010000312.1:0-3221 GCA_045594965.1 Oscillospiraceae bacterium
TGAAAGAAATAGTTATAAAACAAAATGACGCAGGCCAGCGCCTTGACCGCTTTGTGGGCAAGGCTGTTCCCCTGCTGCCTGAAAGCCTGCTGCAGAAGTATATACGCCTCAAGCGCATCAAGCTCAACGGCAAGGGAGCCAAGAGAGATACCCGTCTGAGCCTCGGCGACACTCTTCAATTATACATCAACGATGAGTTCTTTGAAAAGCCCAAAGAGGAAAATTCTTATCTCAAGGTGTCCACTCCCCGGCTCAGCATCGTCTACGAGGACGAGAACATCCTCCTTGCGGACAAAAAGCCCGGTGTTCTTTGCCACAGCGCAGGCAAGTGGGACTATAATACCCTCATCGCCAACATTCAGGCCTATGCCTACCAGAAGGGTGAATGGCGTCCCAGAGAGGAAAACAGCTTCTCCCCTGCTCTTTGCAACCGCATTGACCGCAACACCGGGGGCATAGTCATAGCCGCCAAGAACGCCGAGGCTCTGCGCATTCTCAACGACAAGATCCGGGACAGGGAGATAGACAAGAAGTATCTCTGCATAGTCCATGGCAGACCCAAGCCCTCCGAGGGCAGACTTGAAGGCTATATTTTCAAGGACGCCAAGAAAAACCAGGTGTATGTGAAGGACCGCCCTGAGCCGGGAGCCAAAACCGCAGTTACTGACTACAAGCTTATCAAAAGCGCCGGCGGCCTCAGCCTTGTGGAATGCACCCTCCACACGGGCCGCACCCACCAGATACGCGCCCAGATGTCCCATGCGGGCTGGCCCCTCTTAGGCGACGGCAAGTATGGCAGTGAGAGAAAGAACAAGTCCTTCGGCGAGACCGAGGGGCAGGCCCTTTATTCTTACAAGCTCCGCTTCGACTTCCCCACCGATGCCGGCATTCTCAATTACCTCAAAGGGCGGGAATTTGAAGTGACGGACATAGATTTTGTGAAAAAATACTTCGGATAAATCATGCGCGAAAGGAGTGCTTCCATGAAGCGTTCATTTTCCCTTGTACTGATCCTCTGTCTGCTGCTCGGCCTTTGCGCCTGCGCAGACAACACCGGTCCCGACAATACTGTTCCTCCTGCGCAAACTTCTCCCACTCCTGAGATCCTTCCCCTCCCCACTCCCGATGCGGGCCCCGAACCAACACCGGAGGCCACGCCCGAGGCAAGGCCGGAAGCCAGCCCCGAGCAGACACCGGAGGGTACTCCTGCACCCACTCCTGCCGAAGGCTATATTGAAGTTCTCAGAAACCCGGCACAGGGCATCTATGAGGGTCCCTCCTATGACTACAGCAAGGTTGGCATAGTTTTGCAGGCCACCGGATATACCATTATGGAAGAGGCCGCAGACGACGAGGGCAATCTCTGGGGACGGCTGAAAAGCGGCATTGGCTGGATAGACCTCACTTCCGCCCGCGCCTTTGAGGGCACCCCTCCCCTGCTCACCGCGAACTTCGCTGATATGAACCGCGTCGGCAGCAGCTATCGGGAATTTTATCCACTTGAGGACAGCGAATACTCTGTTCTCACAGATATCCGTGTCACTGCTCCGGTTACCGATATTGAGCTTGTGATGCTGGAGCCTTTTGACTGCACAGTCACGGAGAGCTACGGCGGCATAGAAGGTCTTGACACCATGGAGCCGCTGCTTTCCAAGCTCATATTCTGGGGCGACTTTACCACCTATGGCATTTCCCTCACTGATGAACAGGGCAATGAACGACTCTTTGCAATCACCATGAGCGGCAGAAACGGCGAACTGGTGGTATACGAAGTTGATTTGAATAGCTAAAAACACAGAACAGGCAAGGCTGCAGCCTTGCCTGTTCTGTGTTTTTTCTATTTGCCATAAACAATCCAACACGGTCTTACCGCAATTACAGCAGCAAGTTCATATTTGTCAATTCCGTTTTCTCCGTACCACAATGGATGAAATACTTCCCATCCCAATCTTACAATTCCATCATTGTCCGGTTCTTTGCCCGCAAGTCTCAAAATATCTTCCCTTGAAAGCTTTTTAATATATTCATTAATCTGCTTTATTAAAAGCGAAATTGGCGCTTTGGATGGATACGCTGTAGAACCACTGCACGCGTAAGCACACAAGACCAAGCCATTTCTGTCTTCATAAAAGGCCTCGATTCCTTTCCAACAGGAAAGCTCCAATGCTAATTTCAAAACTTTTTCCAAAGCTTCATCATTATCGCCGTTAATTGTAAAAGTCTGCTCACTGCTAAACATATTTCCCCCACATAATCTTTGCTTTTTATCTCAAACTCGCAATCGGCCTTTCTTTGCCGAAATTCACGGCATATACCAATATGAATTGAACTTATACAAATAGGTCCTTGCCCCTTTGGGCATTTGAGTGAGTGCGTTAAAAACATTGTAGTAGTCCCCTGCTCCCATACCCGTAGCAAGTGTGCCGAGGCCAAGGAGGAATGGCGAAGCGATAAGCATGCCCACAATATAGGGGACTATGCCAAACACGAGATTTGGCAGCATGGACATAAAAACAAAGCGTGCCTTACTCATGTCCTCAGGTCCCACCACAAAGAGCATGCCCTGACGCCAGTTTGTATAGAGATAAACATCTTCCTTCATGCATATCGCGTGCAGGAACTCATGGGGAAACAAAACCAGCATACTGACAACTATCCCAAGATACAGCATTCCGATGCTGTCAAAGAATACATCCTTTATTCTCAGGTATGCAGGCACCGCCAGCGCTGCCATAATGACAGCAGCGGCAATGTTGGCCCACAGACCAAGCTTTTTGCTGTCCTCTGCCTCTTTGAACTTCACACAGCCCGGCTTGTGTTCCCTATGGGGAAGGCTGTCAGGATTAAGATCGTACTTACCCATATAGTGCAGCTTCATATCACTTTTCCTCCTTTAGCCTGAACGATATAATTCGAACCCGGATTATGTCGTTCAGGCTACCCATTCCGGCATAACTTCAAACTTTCTCATCTCTCCCTTATAGGGAAAGCTCAGGCAGCATGAGAAAAGCATGGGCGCGGTTCTTTCGTCTCTGGAACCGTATTTGTGGTCACCCACCAGAGGAAAGCCACGGGAAGCAAACTGCACCCTTATCTGGTGGCTGCGGCCTGTGTGGAGTCTTACGCGCACAAGGCTCTCTTCACCGCAGCTGAGGCGGCGGTATTCAAGGCGTGCCTTTTTAACCCCTGCACGCTGACGCTTTACCGCATACACTTTGTTT
>JAZNZM010000313.1:0-4609 GCA_045594965.1 Oscillospiraceae bacterium
GTATTTCTCCCTTGAAAAACCCTCATTCGCTGCGGAATAGGATTTATGCGTGGTGCCACATAATCGGGAACCTAAGTCCATACAATTTGCCCTTTATTTCCGCTGCCGCTGCTGCTACGCAGAGCATGACATTGCCGCGTCTTTTCGGGCGGATGATATCCGCCCCTACGACAAAACGGTAAAAATGTTCTTTTACCATCGTAGGGCAGGGCGGGGGCTTGTCCCCGCCATATGCGGGCGATTCGTGAATCGCCCCTACGGCTGCGAGGAGGGAAGTCGGTGGATGCGCACTCCGTAGGGCGGGGGCTTACTCCCGCCATATGCGGGCGATTCGTGAATCGCCCCTACGGCTGCGGTGTGTATTTGCAGCTTCCGTCATTGCGGGGAGGCCGCAGGCACAGGGGCAAATCTCAAAGTTTCCTCCTCAGCCAGCCCACCAGCGCAGTCAGGGGCAGCAGGCCGAAGATTATCACTGCGTTGCCGAATGGCACTATCTTTTCCGAGAAAAGCCCCACCCCAAGCATATCCCCGGGCATGGCAAGGGCAGCACCTGCTGCAAGGGCACAACCTGAAGCGGCAATAAGCTTGCTGTCCCAGCCGAAGCAGCGCCGGATATTGCCTGCCGCCACATGAAGCAGCAGAGAAAAATGCAGGGCATCCGCGAACATCCAAAGGGCGATAACAAGGGCCTCCATACGGGAGAAGGAGTTGAAAATGCTTATATCCCTCACCAGCATGAAGAATGGGTAATTCAGCTTCACCGTAAGCTCCGCGCCGAACACACCAAGGCAGCTGAGACAGATAAACTCCGTTATGGCCAGGAGCACAAAGGCCCAGATAAAATACCGTCTTATGCCGAATTCCTCACCGCAGTGCCCCTCCGCAAAACCAAGATAACAGACCACGGAGAGGGTGTTCAGCACGGTGAAGGAGCTTTGCAGCAGGGGAAGGGCGTCCCTTTCCTCCAAAGCGAAGAGGCCTGTGAAGTCGCAGTCGCTGAGGGAGAAAATGAACACCGCCCCCAGCACTGCCAGCAGCAGCGGCCTTATAAGCACCGCTGTCCGTGCCAATGCGGAATAGCTCCCTGATGCCAGAGGCAGACAGGCCAGAGCCGACAGGACAATGAAAAGCCATGGGGCGGCTCCGGGGTAGGCGGTGGAGGAAAAGCGGTAGGCCGCCGAGCGCAGTATGAAGCCGCAGTAAAAAACCAGCCATATACTTATTATAAATATACATATCCGCCCCAAGACCCTGCCCAGACTCAGCTCAAAAACCTCACCCAGCCCCCGTCCACCTCTGAGCAGCCTCGCCATAAATACTATGAGAAGCAGCAGAGGCAGGGCGGCAATGGGCGCCGCCAGATAGGAGGCGGTGCCGGAGACCGTTACAAGGGATGAGGGGAAGCGCCTTGCCACAGGGCTCAGCAGAGCCACAAAGGCCGCGGCTATCATCTGCCGCCTGTTCAGCTTGTCCTGCCCCATTATTGGCCTCCCTTTCTGCTCATTCTGTCGCCCATCTCACGGGTGTAGCTTATCTCCGCCTTGCAGCTCACCTTGAATTGCACTTTTTCCAGCCAGTCCTCAGACAATGCGGCGGCCTTCTCCCCATTATCGGCTCTCAGATGCCCCATAAGCCCAAGAAAGTCAGCGTTGTGCTCCCTGCAAAGCTCAAAAAGCTTCCCAAGTCTGGATTCCATATCCCTGCCAAGAGCCTCCTCAAGCTTTGAGAGCAGAGCCTTGTCCGTCACATGCTCCATGTCCGTATCCGGCTCTGCCAGATTGGCCGTCAGCTTGGCCTCCACATCTATGGCAGCGAGGCTGCCGTCGGAAGCCCATTGGGGCTTTATTTTTGTGCTGCCGCCCTCGTATTCAAGGCTCAGCCTGCCCCCTCTTCCATCGGGAAGGCTCAGACCTGCGGAGCCGAGATTGCCCATGACAAGGTTTGCGGCCTGACTTATATCGCTCTCCACGAAGCCCACAAGGCGGCCATCCTTCAGTATGCCGTAGCCCTCTGCCACAGCGGTGATGCCCGGCTCAAGCAAAAACACCACATCCTCGGTGTTTCGGGATCGAAGGGCGCAGATCAGAGCCGCCCTGTGCTCGGACATATTCCGCAGTGTCTCCCGGGCGGTGAAAACATGGCTGCTTCCCTGAGCCTCCGTGTCCCGATGTATGCTGGACAGGGTCTTGCTTATCTCATAACTCTCCTCTCCCGGCCCGGTAACAAGCTCTTTGGCTTCCCCCTTCTTCACAACGAAGAGGTACAGACCCAGACGCAGCTGGTTATCACGGGCGATATAGTCGAAAAGGGCATCGGCGCTGTTTCTGGCATAGTCCTCGCCCATGAGCACATACTCCGCATGGGAGTAGTAAAGCTGCTGGTCGGCAGAATATTTCTGCAGGGAGCTCATGGCGGCGGGAATGCTCTCTCCGCTGCGGCTTATTATGCCGCCGGAGGCACTTTTCTGGGGCTTGGCACAGCTTACGGAGAGGGTGACGCCTCCATCCTCCCACGTGTCCGCGCCCAGAGCCTGCACCAGCTGGAGGTGCTCCGTCTCTCTGTAGTTTGAATATATGCTGCCCCTCTGCCCGCAGCCGCTGAGAAGGGTGCAGACCGCAACAGCAAGGGCGATGGTTTTTTTCATAGACTCACCTATATAATATAATGTATATACCGCATTCGCAGGGCGCGCTGGGAGCCGTAGGGCGGGTGCTTGCTCCCGCCGCGGGCGGCTGATAGCCGCCCCTACAACGATAAACGCAGTGCATCCCCAGAGGCTGCAATATGCTGCCTTCTCCCTACTTCTGGTTCCACCTGTCCCTGCCGCCCATGGCCGCGTCACGGCTTTTGCTCATCCAAAGGGGCGGGCGGAAAAGAACACCGAGATTCTGTCGGAAATAGCCGCCGCTGAGGGGGTGGGTGTAGGGAAGGCCGAAACTTTTTATGCTGCAAAGGTGCCAGAGCAGCAGTATGATCCCCAGCATCAGTCCGTATAGTCCAAGAGCGATGCTGACTATCACCATACCAAGGCGCACAAGGCGCACAGCGCCGCCCAGATCCTGAGAGGGCAGGGTGAAGGAGCAGATGCCCGCAGTGGCAACCACGATGACGGTGACGGGGCTGACAACTCTGGCCTCCACCGCCGCCTGACCCACGATGAGGGCACCTATGATGCTCACCGTGTCGCCAACGGGGTTGGGCAGACGCACACCTGCCTCCTGCAAAAGCTCAAATGCCAGCAGCATGCCCAATATCTCCATGGCTGCGGAAAAGGGCACCTGCTGACGGGCCTCTATTATGCTCAGCAGCAGCCGCGTGGGCAGCATCTCCTGATGATACATATTCATTGCCACGAAAAGAGCGGGCAGCAAAATGGTGATAACAAGGCTTATCCAGCGGATAAGGCAGAGAAAGCTGGAGACAAGAAAATGGCTTGCTCTGTCGTCCCCCACCTTGAGAAAGTAGGGCAGGGGCGCGGGAAGCAAAAAGCCCAGAGGCAGACCGTCCACGATTATGCCCACCCGCCCCTCCAGAAGCTCCATGGCGAATTTGTCGGGGCGCTCGGTGTGGATGAGCTGGGGAAAGGGGGACCATGGGCAGTCCGCAATATACTGCTCCAGATTTCCCGCGGCAATAAGCCCATCGATGTCTATGGCGTCAAGCCGCCCCATAAGCTCCTCCACGGTGGATTCCCCTGCCACACCCTCCACATAGAATACCGCCACATTGGTGCGGCTTTTCCGCCCGACGAGGGTCTGGCGCAGCTTGAGGCGGCTGCTGCGCAGATGACGGCGCACAAGACTTGTGTTGATGCGCATGGTCTCTACAAAGGCTCCCTTGGCACCTTTCACCGTCTTTTCAATGCTTGGTTCGCTGATGGAGCGGGACTGGAGGGAGCGTATATCGAAGGAGAGCGCCTCACCAAGCCCCTCGAATATAAGCACCACAAAGCCCATGAGAATGTCGCTTACCACATCGCTCATGCTCCTGCGGTGACGGGCAGTGGCGTAGTAGACCTGTCCGCTCATGATTTTTTCAATCAGCTCTTTTTCGCTTGTGCATCGGGCAAGGAGGGTATTCATTGCAAATGGCCGTATCAGGTCCTCGCTGACGGCGATAGTATTTACAAGGCCGTCCAGCCACACTGCATTTGCGCCGAGACATGGATTGCCCTCCACAGACAGGGCGCGGTTCTCATAATCTCCACAGTCGGAAAAAATATTTTTTAAGTTTTTTTCTGAGATTTTTATTTCGGCCAGCTCTTTTTGGCCAAGATCCATATTCGATTTTCTTCGTTTAAATACTCCAAATGTAGACATATAGATATTTTGCCCGGAGAAATCTACAATATGTAGTGGCAACAAAAAATATGAAAAAATTCTAAAAAAATTGCGAAAAAAGTGTTGACAAACCTAAAGTAATATGCTATTCTAACAAAGCTGCGCCGCTGAGGGCGGCAGCGGGGCTGACGAAAGTAAGCCCGGTGTACCTTGAAAATTAAACATTGTAAGAACACAAAACATTATGTTTTGTAGCTTATGCAAATAAGCACCAGCAAAGAAAAGGGCTTTTACAAAGTTGTAGAATAACAACTATAAAAGATTCTATT
>JAZNZM010000314.1:0-5478 GCA_045594965.1 Oscillospiraceae bacterium
ACGGTGTGAAAACCGTTGGAAATAGTGTATGTAGCGGATGTACTGCGTTGAAAAGCGACACTATTGGTGCGGCGGTTGAAAGACTTGGCACCAATGCGTTTTATAATTGCCCTGCGCTTGCAAGCGCAACATTTAAGGACACGACAACATGGTACAGAACAACATCTTCAAGCTATAACAATGGCACGTCTGTGGCTTCTGCTACCGTAGGAAACGCTTCTACAATGGCAGGTTACTTAAATAACACCTATGCCAACAACTACTGGTACAAAACCTAATAAAAGCAGGTGACTAAATGCTAAATAGAACAAGGAGGGCTGAGACCGATGGACTGGACATGGCTTGAGGACGCTGCCAAAATTATCGGCTACCTCGCCACAGTAGGCGGCTTCCTGCTCTTCCTCTGCAAGTTGTGGGGCAAAATCCGCGACATTGCAGAGGGGCAGAAATGCCTCCTCCGTACGGAAATAATGAGCATCTACTACCGACACTGCGATGATGAGGAGCCGACTCTGAGGGAGTATGAGCGTAAAAATCTTGATGCTTTATACGCAGCCTATGAGGAACTGCACGGCAATACATTTGTGCAGGACATATACAAAGAAATGCGCCACTGGCACGTTTCAAGCTGAGGAGGGCCTATGAACCTCAATTCTAAAAAGGGCCAGATGGCACGGGAGCTTGTTTACCGCTGTCTGCGCTGGCTGATAATCACACTTATATGGGCAATGCTTATGAAAACAGCAGCCCTCATTCTTGACCGCAGCATTGACCTCAGCGACATTCTCATATTCGCTGCGGCTGCCTTTGGGGGGGAGCTTTTACTGCTCCTCTTCAAGAGAATATTTGCAAAACCTAATGATAACGGAGGGGAAGAATAATGAATTTCATCATCGAAAACTGGTACATAATCATCGCCGCACTGGCCATAGGCTTTGCTCTTGGCTTTGCGGTGTATCGCTTTGTCAAGCTCCCCATGAGCGGCCAACTTGCAAAGCTCCGGGAATGGCTGCTCTACGCCGTGACAATGGCAGAGACGGAGCTGGGCGGCGGCACAGGCCAGCTCAAGCTGCGTATGGTTTATGATTTGTTTGTGGAGCGTTTTGCGTGGCTTGCGAGAGTAATTAGTTTTGAGACTTTCAGCGGCCTTGTGGATGACGCCCTTGTGGAGATGCGGGAAATGCTGGCAAAGAACAGTAAGGTTCAGGCCATTGTGGGGGGCGACAATCATGGCAATTAAAATTGGACATGCAAGCGCCGGAAGCGGAACCGGCACCCGCGTGAGCGGAGATCCTGCGGGAGACCAGACCGGGAGAGAGGTTTGCACCCGCACATGGTACAAGTCCCCGTGGGACACCGTTCTCCGCTTCAAAGACCCGGCAAAGGCTGAGAAAGCCGCCAAAGCCTGCGAAGCGGGCTGCGCCAACAATGCCATAGGCTACGACCAAGGCAACCGCAACGACGCCGAGGCCAAGGCGAAGGCCAAAGAGGTCAACTGGGACCTCAGCAAAATAAAGACCCCCACAGAGGTGGATTGTTCCTCCTTTATGACCCTCTGCGCCCAGTGCGCGGGTATAGACGTTCCCTATGTGTATGGCAATGCGCCCTACACCGGGAACATGGTGCAGCAGTTCACCAAGACGGGCGAATTTGAAGTGCTCACAGACAAGAAATATCTCGATTCTGACGCTTATCTCAAGAGGGGAGACATTCTTCTCAACACCAAGAGCCACACCGCTATGGCGCTGGAAAACGGCAGTCAGGGAAGCAATGCAAGCACCACCAAAACCCCGGAAAACAAGAAGTCTGTCAAGAGCGTGAGCATCACCGTTCGCCAGCTTGAGAAGGGCTGCGAGGGTGAGGATGTAAGAGCCTTGCAGATTCTTCTCAACGCTAACGGCTGTAATTGCGGCGATGCCGATGGCGATTTTGGCAGCAAAACTGACGCGGCCGTGCGTGAATATCAGCGGAAAAAGAAACTCACTGTGGACGGCGAGGTTGGCAAAAACACATGGACCGCTCTGACAAGTAAATAAAAGGAGTGAAAAGCGAATGGCAACGATGAACACGGTTATAGAGGAACTGGAGGGATTGAAGCCCAATGTTATTTCCGACGAAATAAAATACAAATGGCTGGCAAACCTCGACGGCCTTATAAGCGTTCAGGTGCATATGGACGCCGAGCCGATACAGTACAAGCTGCCAAACGATGCAGATAAGACCTTGCTGGTGGGGGCTCCCTTTGATGATATATACGTCCTCTACTGCTCGGCAATGGTGGACTTTTATAACCGGGAGTACAACAACTACAACTTCTCGGTGAACCTTTTCCATGACAGACTGGAGGCATACAAGGCATATTACATTCAGCGGCATCCGGCCTGCAGCATTGGAAATTTCCGAAATGTATAGGGGTGAGAGATATATGCTTCCTTATTTCAGAGGAGACACCGAAGAAAACTCCAAAAAATACATAG
Organism: Oscillospiraceae bacterium; assembly: GCA_045594965.1. Classification (GTDB taxonomy): domain Bacteria; phylum Bacillota; class Clostridia; order Oscillospirales; family Oscillospiraceae; genus SIG459. The sequence goes on from JAZNZM010000314.1 coordinate 2,478, forward strand.
TGCAGTTTCGCGGGCTGAATCTGGGCGAGGGCTATCAGGACGGGGATTTTTCCGACTGCATGAACATTTCAAGCGCACTCGCCCCCTGCATTACTCAGCGATGGGGACGGAAACAGGTGGGGCTGTATACAGACCCCACCACGCTCCATGCAAAGGACGGGCTGCTTGTTATAGACGGCACGGATGCCATATATAATGGGGAAATTGTCGGTCAGGTAACAGAGGGAAAGAAACAGATCGCCACCGTGGGCAAATACATAATTATTTTCCCCGACAAGGTTTACTACGACACCGAGGACGGCATTTTTGGCAGCATGAACATAAGCGCCACAGCCGCTGCGGGCACGGCGGTTTTCTCCCACAACAGCATCACTGTAAGCGGGGAGCGCTGGGACTTCAAAAAGGGCGATGCCGTGGAGATAAGCGGCTGCACCACATACCCGGAGAATAACAAGACCATCATTATCCGGGATGTGGCGGGTGACACATTGACCTTCTACGAAAACAGCTTCACAGCCGGCACAGAGGAAAGCGCAGTCAGTTTCAAAAGAGAAGTTCCCGATCTGGAATTTATCTGCGAGAGCAATTACCGCCTTTGGGGCGTGAAGGGCAACACCATATACGGCAGCAAATATTCTGACCCCTTCAACTTCAACGTATTTGACGGTCTGACCGGGGACAGCTACTACATTGAGGTAGGCACCGAGGGCGAGTTCACCGGCTGCATTCCTTACTCCAGCCACATCTGCTTTTTCAAGGAGCACACCCTGCACAAGCTCTACGGCAGCAAGCCGAGCAACTTCCAGATAGTCACCGCCCAGGTATACGGCGTACAGAAGGGCTCGGAGCGGAGCATGGTCATCATAAATGAAACATTGTTTTATAAGGGCGTCAACGGCGTTTACGCCTACACGGGAGGTGTGCCGGAGCTTGTTAGCGAAAACTTTGGCACGGTGCGCTTTGCCAATGCCTGCGCCGCCAGCGACGGAGAGCGGTATTACATCTCAATGCGGCACGACAATGCGTGGTCGCTGCTGGTATACGATGTTCTGAGGAACATGTGGGTAGCAGAGGACCACATGCACTGCGTGGATATGGCTTTTTTCGACGGGCATATATATTTCCTCAGTGACGAGGGCGAACTCTGGAAAGTGGACGAGAGTCGGAGCCGGGATAATATAGAGTGGTCAGTGACCTTCAAGCCCTTCAACGAGGTTATAAACGAGCGCAAGGGCTACAGCAAATTCCACCTGAGGGTGGAGCTGGACACCGGGGCATGGCTGAAAGTGGAGATAAAGCGGGACAACGACACCCGCTGGACAAAGGTATACACCACCCACAACAGCCGAAAGCGGACGCTTTCTATACCCATTCTGCCCGCCCGATGTGACAGCATAGAAGTGAGGCTCAGTGGAAAGGGTGAATGTCTTGTGCGTACCTTTGTCCGGGAATTCTTTGTGGGGAGTGATGTTTAATGCCGGTATTTACACAGCAGCTCAGACCCATAAACACCAACAACCCCGCCGAAGCTCTGAAGGCAATGGCCAACCACATAAAGTATATTCAGGAGCAGCTTGAGTATACCCTTCAGAATCTGGACTCCAGCAACGTTATTGAGATTGACACAGACAAGACAGATATCACATCCTCCTCCGGCACTGTGGACTTTACAGGCGACTCCATTACACTTCGGGGAAAAAACGGAGAGGTGTTTGACGCGGGGCTGAATGACAAGGGTGTGTTTCAGTTTTATCTCAACGGCAGGAATGGAACACAGATACTCTATCTGACAAGCGACGGAGAGCTTGTTATAACAAACAAAGCCACCATCACCATTGATGGTGGCGAGTGGTAAGGAGTGTGACAAATGGCAAAGAAATGGAACTATGACGAGAACACCGACTATCAGGATCTCATAAATAAAGCCGTCGCCGGCGGCGATTACAGCGCCGCTGCCAGATATGAGCAGCAGCGCAACGCCAAAATCAGCGCTTTTGATGCCGGCGGCGGCAACAAGTGGGGCGCACAAGCCACCAACAACTACAGCCAGTATCTGATGCCCGAAGATTACGGCGGCTCCGCCCTTGGCGTGGGCGTGAACAATCAGAATCAGGCATCCATCAGAGAGCAGATGAATCAGAACTCTCTGGCATGGTGGGACGCGGACGAAGCGGGCAGGGCGCAGCTTGAGGCAGCCAATCAGGCGCTGGGCGCACAGCTTGGCGGCAGTATCAGCTTTGACCCCACTACCGGCTATTGGGGCGGCGTGGCCGAGGATGTTCAGCAGCCGCAGAACAATGGATTTACTTTTGATTCGGTACAGCCCACTTTCCAGAGCCCCTACGGAGACCGCATAGACGCTATGCTGGATCAGATACTCAACAGAGAGGGCTTCAGCTACACGGCAGCGGATGACCCCATATTCCAGCAGTATGCCGCCATGTATAACCGGGAGGGTGACAGAGCCAGAAGCGACACCCTTGCCGAAATGGCATCCGGGGCGGGCGGCATGAACAGCTATGCCCTTACGGCGGCACAGCAGGCACAGAACTATTACGGCGCACAGTTGGCAGACAAGGTGCCGGAGCTTTATCAGCTTGCATATCAGATGTATTTGCAGGACATCGACAATCAGGTGCGGGATCTCGGTCTGCTGCAGGATATGGACAACATTCAGTATGGCAGATACAGAGACACCATGAGCGACTGGCGCAACGACAGAGACTTCGCCTACGGCATGTACCGGGACGATATTGGAGACCAGCGTTACGAGAACGAGTGGAACTACGGCATTGGCCAGACCGGGCAGGAAAACGCCAGAGCCGAGGTGGACGCTATCCTCGCAGCGGGCGGCACTCCCTCCGAGGAGCTTATTGCGGCAAGCGGCTACAGCCCTGAGTATATCGCGGCGCTGCAGGCCATGTATGCCCCGCAGATGGGCGACTACGGCGGGTATGTGCCTCCCGAAGAGGTAACTCCAGAAGATGTGCCTGACCGCAAG
>JAZNZM010000315.1:0-4062 GCA_045594965.1 Oscillospiraceae bacterium
CGCCAGTTTACTTCGCAGCGTTTTTCGATATGTTTTTATCGATAATCAATAAATTTATATTGACAAACAGATAAACATTGATATATTATGAGGGCATACAGGGAAAGGAGCTTTTTGTTATGACCTCAAGACACAAAAATATATCCACATTTTTCTCCATCGGCATAGCCCTCGCTCTTATGGTGCTTTGCATAGGCGGACTTTTCATACTGCCCCAGCTGACCAATATGCTTATAGATACTATTGATGTTATCGGAAGCCGCAACGATATCGCTCAGGCGGGGCGGACATTTATCCATGTGCTGGCATACGCCCTTTTGCTTCTCATTATGGCAGCGGATGTGTTTCTCTTCCTCCTGCTGCGCAGGGTACGGGGCGGTCTTGTTTTCACGGCGCGAAGCGTTTCCTATATCCGCGGTGTAAGCTGGTGCTGCATACTCATGTGTCTGGTGACCGCCCTGTTGGGCATCTATTTCCAGCTGAGCTTCTTCATCGCCTTCGGTCTTTTGTTCCTTGGAGTCTGCCTCCGCATTGTAAAGAGCACCATTGAGGAGGCCACTGAGATCAAGAGCGAAAACGATCTGACCGTCTGAAGAGGGGTGTGGGCAAAATGGTAGTTATCAATCTTGATGTAATGATGGCAAAGAGGAAAATGTCTCTCAATGAGCTTTCCGAGAAAGTTGGCATCACTCTTGCCAATCTCTCCATTCTGAAGAACAACAAGGCCAAAGCCATCCGCTTTTCAACTCTGGATGCCATCTGCAAGGCCCTGGACTGTCAGGTGGGAGATATTATTGAATTTGTGAAGGAGGATGAATAGTGGACGAAGCTATAAATCCCACAGTATCGTCCGAAGCTGAAAGCACAAGCTGCAAGCGTGTTTATAAGACCCATGAGTGCATTTTCGCTTGGCTCTGTTTACTGGGTGCTTTTTTCTACTGCGAATGCTATCCAATACTTGATAAGCCCCTCGGCGGCTTTATATATCTTATATTTCTCTTCGTCTCTGCAACGGTAATGCTTAAAGCACGGTCGGTGAAGCCGGGTATACTGTCTGTGGCCGCTGCAATCAGCGGCGTGGTTGTAGGCTGCGCCCTCATTGTATGCTCCAATGCGCTTTTGCGCTTTCTGGCCTTTAACATATCCGTGCTGATGTTCTGTTATTATCTCTACTCCGCCATGGGCAACCCCATAAAAAAGGGTTTCGGCGACCTTCTTCTCATGGACTTTTTCAAAGCTCTGGTAATAATGCCCTTCTCCGCCTTCTCCCAGCTTTTCAGAGCGCTCTTCTCCGGCAGAGCCATAAAAGGCGGCAGAGCTCTGCTGAAAGTTTTAATCGGCGTCTGCTGCGCTGCCGTGCCTGCATTTCTTATTCTCAGTCTTCTCTCCTATGACAGCGGTTTTATGGCTCTGCTCAAAAAGATTTTTGATTTCAAAGACTTCAACATCGCCCGTCATCTTGCCTGTCTGATTTTCAGCATCCCTGTTGGAATGTATCTTTTCGGTGCATTTATTGCCTGCGCAGACAGGAAGTGCGCGAACTTTATTACGGAGGAAAGCTGCGGCAAGGCTTCCGAAAAAATCAAAATCGCGCCCCTTATCACTGTTCTCGCCGCGTCTCTTCCTATCATATTTATCTATGTTGTGTTTTTCATTTCTCAGTGGAGCTACTATGTTTCAGGCTTCACCGGAGTGCTTCCGGAAAATTTCAGCCACGCCGAATATGCCAGAGAGGGCTTTTTCCAGCTTTGCAGCGTGTCTGTGATCAATCTTGCGCTGCTGAGCGCGATTGCTCTGTTTATGAAGCGAAAAAACCGAGCCGCCGCCCTTGTGTTCAAGGCATTGGCTCTTATCTTCTCCATTTTCACCCTGATACTCATAAGCACAGCCATTGCAAAGCTCATTATGTACATCGACCGTTACGGCCTCACCCCCAAGCGGGTGCTGGCAGCATGGTTCATGGCAGTTCTGGCTATAGTCTTTATCCTTGTGGCAGTGAAGCAGTTTGTGCCTAAGCTTAAGCTGCTTGCGATTTCCTTCTGCGTTCTGCTTGTGATGTTCGCCGGTCTTTCCCTTTCCAATGTGGACGGCTATATCGCCCGATACAATGTGGACCGCTATATTGAGGGAAGTCTTGACACTGTGGACATTGCTGCCATGGAGGAGCTGGGATTGGCCGCTGTGCCTGAGCTTGTGCGCCTGATGGAGGCAGAGAGAGAAAAAGAACAAAGCTCCCTCTATGACAATACTGTCCTTGTTCTCAATATGCTCAAAACTCAGTATCTGCTCTCCGACCAGGGAGTCTTCCATATGAATCTGCCGTGGATCATGGCAAGGAAGGCGCTCGGTGATGTATACCTGCCGGAAGTCGACGGAATAAGCGTTTCGAGGTAACAATATGTGGCTTTTCTTTTCAATAGCAGCGGTGGCCCTGCCGGCTGTGGGGCTGTGTATTAAGCTTAGGGCAAAACACCGCCTCTGGCCCCTTAGTCTTGGCAGCTTTCTTTTCTATTCCCTTGTGTGCATGGATGAGCTTTTCACCCTCCGCCGCCGCTGCCTTAACGGTGATTATGGCGGCATAGAGGACACCATAGGCGCGGTCATATTTATTTGCGGCGGTCTTGCGATAGTTGTGCTGGCCCTCAATGCCGTGCTGCTGGCAGTGAGCCGCGAGAGGGAGTAAGCTTGCGGGCGGACACAGTGGTCCGCCCCTACATTAATGATGCTTTATTTTCTGTCGTAGAGCCGACCTCTGTTCGCCCGCGGCGCGCCGGGGGCGACGCGCCCTACGGGTGCGCTGATTTAGCTCCCACCGTTTCGTAGGGGACGGCGTCCTCGACGTCCCACAAAAACGGCGGAAGCAAGCCCCGCCCTACGGTTGTAAAAGATTATGCTGCCGCCCTTCGTAGGGGACGGGTCACTGTCCCCTTATTCACCGCGCGGGCCGTCGGGGACGCCGGCCCCTACGGCTGCAAAACGGAGATTTTAATCAACAGAGCTGGTGCTTTCATGAAAGAGAATAATAACAATCACATAGTTTTCCCTCTGGTAATAGGCACTCTTGCGCTGCTGTGTTTTTTGGCAGTCGCCCTTATAGTATCATTTTCAGTGCAGCCCCTCTGGGGACGCCTGACGGTGCTCATCCTGCCCGCCATAGTTTTATACTCAATCGCTTTTTTAGCCCTGAAAGAAAAAATCAGCTCCCGCATGACGGTTGTGCTGACAGTTCTTGCCTCAATCGTACTGGTGTTGGCTTCATTCTTTTATTCCCTTCTTCTTTTCGTGTGGTCGGCAACAACGGAAATAAATGATGTCAAATACTATTCCAAGGCCTATGCCCGTATTGAAAACGGCGAGGGTGTGGAAGGCATTTTCCCGGACGCAATCCCCGGCGATGCAAAGGATATTTCCTTCCGCTACAATGCTCCCTTTCTTCAGGGCGGAGAGATATTTGAGCTGTCTTTTGTTTCAAGCGGCGAGGCGATCTCCCAATGGGAAGGAAAGCTTGAAGCAAGCTCAGAGTGGGTCGGCTCCAATGAGGAGTGGCACCGTTTGAACAATTGGGGATTTATCGGCGAAGACAGTACACGTTATCAGATATATTGGGACGGCGGCTATAACCACGGCGAGTGGAGCTATGTGCTTATAGACGGGCAAAGCATGCGTATAACATTTCACTACGAGGACTGGTAATTGTATTCGCAGCTCAGTGCGGGACGATGTGGGCATCGACCCCTGCAAGGGGGAAATATACATTCCCCGCCCACCCGTGGAGCAGCCCCAGACAATAAAAAAGGAGTTTTCCATGCAAGAAGTGAAACAGAAACGCTATATTCCCATCGGCAGCGCCATAAGCTGCGCAATTGTGCCTATTTTCTATATCGTCATTGGAATTATGGTTCTGTTCGAAACTAACAGACCCTCGTTCATTATGATCGTGGGCTGTTTCATTCTGCCTGTTCTTACATATGTTTTGTGTCTTTTTATTCTCAGCCGACGGCTTAAACCATGGCTCAAAAGCCTGATTTGTCTTATTATCTCGGCCTTACTCTTTGTCCTTTC
>JAZNZM010000316.1:0-6664 GCA_045594965.1 Oscillospiraceae bacterium
ACCATGGGCAACGGTTATTTCAACTGCGGTATGCGCGACCGCATCACCTATTTCGATGTTTTCTTCCGCCGGGTGCCCGACGGAGGCGGCTTTGCCATTGCCGCGGGTCTTGAGCAGGTGGTGGAGTATGTAAAGGACCTCCACTACAGCGAGGAGGACATTGAGTATCTTCGCTCCCATAATCTTTTCTCCGAGGAATTTTTGGATTATCTCAGGAATTTCCGCTTCACCGGTGATATCTGGGCTGTGCCCGAAGGAACTCCCGTTTTCCCCAACGAACCCCTTATGGTGGTCCGCGCCAAGGCCATCGAGGCCCAGATTCTTGAGACCTATATTCTCATGACCTTCAACCACCAGAGCCTCATCGCCACCAAGGCCAGCCGCATCTGCCGCGCTGCCGACGGCCGTGCCGTTCTGGAGTTCGGCTCCCGCCGCAGCCACGGCACCGACGCCGCCATCAGCGGAGCCAGAGCCGCCTATATCGGAGGCTGCGCAGGCACTGCCTGCACCGTTGCCGACCAGCTCTACGGTGTCAAGGCCGGCGGCACCATGGCCCATGCATGGGTGCAGATGTTTGAAAGCGAGTATGAGGCCTTCAAGACCTACTGCGAGATTTATCCCACCAATGCCACTCTGCTGGTGGACACCTATAACTCTCTCCACTCCGGTGTACCCAATGCCATCAAGGTCTTTGACGAGGTGCTGAAGCCCAAGGGGATCAAAAAGTGCGGCATCCGCTTTGATTCCGGCGACCTTGCCTACCTTACCCGCACCGCCAGAAAGATGCTGGATGAGGCCGGCTGGACCGAGTGCAAGATAACCTGCTCCAACTCCCTTGACGAGTTCGTCATTGCCGACCTCCTGCATCAGGGCGCGGAAATAGATGTTTTCGGTGTGGGCGAGAGACTTATAACCGCCCGGAGCGAGCCTGTTTTCGGCGGCGTTTACAAGCTTGTGGCCATTGAGGACACTGAGGGTCACATAAAGCCCAGAATCAAGATAAGCGAGAATATCGCGAAGATCACCAACCCCCACTTCAAGAAGCTCTACCGCTTCTACGCAAACGACACCGGCAAGGCTTTGGCGGACTACCTCTGCCTCCACGATGAGGTGGTGGACGACAGCTCCACCATGGAGATTTTCGACCCCGAGGCCACATGGAAGCGCAAGGAGGTCTATAACTTCACCGCCAAGGAGCTTCTGGTGCCCATATTCAAGCAGGGCGAGCTGGTATACGAGCTTCCCTCTCTTGAGCAGGTACGCTCCTACTGCGCCCAGCAGCTGGACACCCTCTGGGACGAAGTCAAGCGCTTTGACAACCCCCACAGCTACTATGTTGATCTGAGCCAGAAGCTCTGGGACATCAAGAACGACCTGCTGATGCGCTTCGGCAAGGCCAGAAGGAGCGGTGGCAAGAATGAAGGCTGAAAAGCGCAGAGAATCCATACTTTCCATGCTTAAAAGCTCCGCTGCTCCCATATCCGCCACGGCTCTTGCAAAGAAACTGGGCGTCAGCCGTCAGGTGGTGGTGGGGGATGTGGCCCTGCTGAGAGCTTACGGACATGAGGTTTCCGCCACCCCCAGAGGCTATGTGCTGGAGCGGGATACGGGCATGATAGTACGCACCCTTGCCTGCACCCACAGCGGAGAGGACATGAAGAGGGAGCTGGATATCATGGTGGATAACGGCTGCGTGGTAAAGGATGTCATTGTGGAGCATCCCATCTACGGTCAGCTTACCGGCTCTTTAGAGTTGAAAAGCCGCTATGATGTGAGCCAGTTTGTCCTCCGCAGCGCCGAGAGCGAGGCGCTGCCCCTCTCCTCCCTTACAGACGGAATTCATCTCCACACCCTCCTTTGCCCGGACGAGGATGCCTACCTGAGGGTGCTGGCTGAGCTGAGAGAGGCAGGATTCCTGCTCCCCGAAGAAGAGGCTTGACAATTAAAAAGATGTGTATATAATAGCTATACAGGTGTCTTGACACCTGTATAGCTATTTGTTTTTTTGAAGGCTCCCTTGCAAAGGGAGCTGTCAGCTAAGCTGACTGAAATAAAAAATTCCTTATAAGGCTCCCCTATCTCAGGGGAGGCTTGAATTGTTTTTGTAAAGCGAGGTACATATCATGAGCAAATTCAAGGCATTTCTTAAACGGAAGAACATAGTGTTTTCCGCAAAACGCTACGGAATAGACGCCCTCTCCGCCATGGCGCAGGGTCTTTTCTGCACTCTTTTGGTGGGCACCATTCTCAACACTCTGGGCAGCCAGTTCGGCATAGGCTTTCTCAATGCCATCGTTGCCACCGTGAACGGTGTGGATTACACCATAGGCGGCCTTGCCAGTGCCATGGTCGGTCCTGCCATGGCCGTTGCCATAGGCTATGCTCTGCAGGCTCCCGCTATGGTGCTCTTCTCCCTTGTGCCCGTGGGCTTTGCCACCAACGCCATCGGCGGCGCGGGCGGTCCTCTTGCGGTGCTGATAACCGCCATTGTGGCCTCCGAGTTCGGTAAGGCCGTCAGCAAGGAGACCAAGATAGACATTCTGGTGACTCCCATCGTCACTGTTGTGGTGGGCGTGGGTCTTGCCTACTTCGTGGCTGCGCCCATTGCCAAGGCCGCAAACTATGTGGGCACTCTCATTATGATGGCAACGGAGCTTCAGCCCTTCTGGATGGGCATTGTTGTCTCCGCACTGGTGGGCATTGCTCTCACATTGCCCATATCCTCTGCCGCTATCTGCGCGGCTCTGGGTCTTACAGGTCTCGCGGGCGGTGCCGCCGTGGCAGGCTGCTGCGCCCAGATGGTGGGCTTTGCCGTAATGAGCTTCAAAGAGAACCGCTGGGGCGGCCTTGTGAGTCAGGGTCTTGGCACCAGTATGCTCCAGATGCCCAATATAATCCGCAATCCAAGAGTCTGGATAGCCCCCACCCTTACCAGTATGATAACCGGCCCTATTGCCACCTGCCTTTTCAAGCTGGAGATGAACGGCGCTGCCGTAAACTCCGGTATGGGCACCTGCGGCCTCTGCGGCCCCATAGGCGTATGGACGGGCTGGGTGGAGCCTTCCGCCAAGGCCATTGAAAACGGAGCTGCTGCCATCACCCCCGGCGCTATGGACTGGATAGGTCTTGCTCTCATCGCCGTTGTGCTCCCTGCTGTGATCTGCTGGATACTGGGCGAAATAAGCCGCAGGATAGGCTGGGTGAAGGACGGAGACCTGAAGCTGGATTGATACTATATCTTGAGATAGTATTTTTTCAGCACTTAATTTCCCGCTCCGCCGTAGGGCGCGACGACCCCGGCGCGCCAGCGGCAGGCACCATATTTTCTGCCTCTCGAAGGCGAATACGTGTTCGCCGGACAATGGGGGCTTGAAGCCCCAAAAAAACTTGACAAGCCTTTTTGTTTGTGCTTTAATAACTCTATCGTTTTACTGTGTTAAATGCTATGACGGAATTATGCCTCTGCAGGAGCGTTTCAGAGAGCCGGCGTTTGGTGGGAGCCGGTACCGAGAGCAGATGAGCAGCCTCTTTCCCGAGCAGGTCTCCCGAACACCCATGAGGGCAAGTAGTCCGACCCGGTTGACTCCGTTAAAGGTTGTGGGCTTTATCTGAGCCTGTGAGTGATTGTTCTCCGAAAGGGGATAATAATCAGGGTGGTACCGCGAAAAATGTCTTTTCGTCCCTGAAGCTGTGTGTTCACGGCTTCGGGGATTTTTGTTTTTTATTTCAGGAGGTTTTCAACATGAGAAAGATTTTTATCAGCGACATCAGTATGCTTCTGCCCGAGGGCGCGGCTCTGAGCTTCCGCGAGAAGATAGAGCTTGCAAAGATACTTGACAAGCTTGGAGCGGACTGCATAGAGTGCGCCCCCATAGAGAAGGTAAAAATTGATTCTCTTCTTATAAAGTCCATCGCTTCTGCCGTCCGTGACGCAGCTGTTGCCGTACCCGTGGGTGTGGACGCGGCGGCTGTAGACACTGTGTGGAACGCGCTGAAGGAGGCAAGAAAGCCCAGACTGCAGGTGGTTGCCCCCGTTTCCAGTGTGCAGATGGAGTATTTCCACCACAAAAAGCCCGCTGCCATGCTTGCTGCCGTGAAGGAAACGCTTGCCCTCTGCACCGCCAAGGGCTGCGAGGTTGAGTTTGTTGCTGAGGATGCCTGCCGCGCCGACAGCGACTTCCTCTATGAGACAATCTCTGCCGCCATCGAAGCCGGTGCGGGCATTGTTACCGTGTGCGACACCGAGGGAGCAAGGCTTCCCAACGAGATCGCCGCCTTTGTCACCGCTCTGAGAGAGGCTGTTCCCGCTCTTGAGGGTGTGCGTCTGGGTGTGAAGTGCGCAAACGACCTTGCAATGGCAGACACAGCCTCCATCGCTGCCATCAATTCCGGTGCGGGAGAGGTGAAGACCTGCTGCGGCGGAGCCACTGCCGACATGGCCAATGTAGCAAGAATCCTTGCCGCCAGAGGCGACAGCATGGGAGCATACAGCTGTGTGCGCACCACTGAGCTCAGCCGCGGAATTGCTCAGGTGAAGCGCATGTTCTCCGGCAAGAGCGCCGCTATGCCCGGGCAGAGCGAGGGCACAGGGGCAGGAGAGCTGGTGCTCAGCGTCCATGACGATGTTTCCGCTGTTGCCAGAGCGGTTGCCGCCCTTGGATATGAGCTGGGAGACGAGGATGTGACCAGAGTTTTTGAAGCTGTGCGCCGCATCGGCAAGGAGAAGGTCAGCGCCAAGGAGCTGGACGCCATCGTTGCCACCGCTGCGCTGCAGGTGCCTCCCACCTACCGCGTGGAGAGCTATATGATAACTTCCGCAAGCTCCATGAAGAGCGTTGCCCAGATAAAGCTTCTTAAGGATGATAAGCCCCTTGAGGGTGTGTTCACAGGCGCCGGCCCCATCGATGCCGCCTTTATTGCCATTGAGCAGATAATAGGCTGCCACTATGAGCTGGACGAGTTCCAGATTCAGGCCATCACCGAGGGTCGTGAGGCTATGGGTGAGACCGTTGTTAAGCTCCGCAGCGGCGGCAAGCTCTATTCCGGCAGAGGCATTTCCACCGATATTATCGGAGCCTCCATACGGGCCTATGTGAACGCTGTGAACAAGATCGTCTATGAGGAGGGAGCAGAATGAAACTCTCATTTTCCACCAGAGGCTGGTGGCAGGAGGGCTGGGAAGAGCTCGTAGCCACCGCCACGGAGATGCGCTTTCAGGGCATCGATGTGTATAATGTGCTCCGCCATCAGGAGCTTATCGGAAAGGGCGGTCCCTTCCATAAATATAATGTAATAGCAACGGCCCGTGAGCTGAAAAACAAGGGCCTTTCCATTCCTGTTTTCGATACCGACTGCGACCTCTCCACTGCCGAGGGCGCCGGGGAGCTTCGCCGCTGCATCGATATTGCCGGGGATATGTCTGTTCCCTATGTGGCTGCCGACTGCAAGAGCCGCGTCATGGACACTATCTATGCCAATATTGAAGAGCTTATCCCCTTTGCCGAAGAAAAGGGCGTAACAATCCTCATAAAGACCCGGGGCATTTATTCCGACACCGCTCTTCTCCGTGACCTGATGAACCGCTTCGCCAGCGATGCTCTGGCGGCTCTCTGGGATGTGCATCATCCATACCGTGACGCAGGGGAGACCCCCTCTGTGACCATCACCAATCTGGGCGCATACGTTAAGCACGTCCACCTCCGGGACAGTGACGATGCCGAGACCTATAATCTCATAGGCGAGGGCTCCTTCCCTGTGGACGATGTTATGCGTGCCCTGAAGAGCGTGGACTATGACGGCTTTATCTCTCTCATGTGGAAAACCGAATGGATGGAGGATCTTCCCGACAGAGAGGTTATCTTCCCCCATTTCGTAAACTATATGACCCGCTACGAGCGCAGCGTTGGCAAGCAGCGCAAGCTCTATCCCAACCACGACGGCACGGGCGAGTATGTCTGGCAGAAGGACGAGCTTATAAACCTCACCTTCCCTCAGGTGCTGGACAGAATAGTTGAGGAATTTCCCGACCAGTATGCCTTCAAGTACACCACTCTGGACTACACCCGAACCTATGAACAGTTCCGTGAGGACGTGGATAACTTCGCCCGGGCTCTCGTGAGCATGGGCGTGAAGGCCGGAAGCAAGGTTGCTGTCTGGGCCACCAATGTGCCTGCATGGTATATAACCTTCTGGGCAGCCACCAAGCTTGGCGCGGTCCTCGTCACTGTGAACACAGCCTATAAGATCCACGAGGCCGAGTACCTTCTGCGCCAGAGCGATACCCACACCCTTGTTATGATAGAGTCCGCTCTGGACTCCAACTACGCGAAGATCATCAATGAGCTTTGCCCGGAGATCGCTTCCACCAAGCCCGGAAAGCCCCTCCACTGCAAGAGACTGCCCTTCCTCCGCAATGTCATCACCGTGGGCTTCCGCCAGAGCGGCTGCCTCACCTTTGATGAGGCCATGGAGAGAGCGGATATGGTGCCTCTGGAGGAAGTGAAGCGTATGGCTGCCGCCGTAAAGCCCGGGGATGTATGCAATATGCAGTATACCTCCGGAACCACCGGTTTCCCCAAGGGCGTTATGCTCACCCACTACAATGTGGTGAATAACGGCAAGTGCATAGGCGACAGAATGGGTCTTTCCACCGCCGACCGAATGA
>JAZNZM010000317.1:0-2777 GCA_045594965.1 Oscillospiraceae bacterium
GAACAGCCCTCGTCCATGGTGAAGCGCTGGCGATCCCAATCGCAGGAAGTGCCGAGCACCTTCTGCTGCTCAACAATACGGTTGCAAGTCGGAGGCCAAGCGGTCTTAGGAAGACAAATGTATGAAACAACTCCTTGGCTCACAGAACGACATGGCTACGATCCGACTTGAACAGCCCTCGTCCATGGTGAAGCGCTGGCGATCCCAATCGCAGGAAGTGCCGAGCACCTTCTGCTGCTCAACAATACGGTTGCCGTACTTTTCCTTCCACTCCCAGACGCGCTCAAGGAACTTCTCGCGGCCAAGGTCATATCTTGTAAGCCCTTCCTTGGTGCGAAGCTCTTCCTCAACCTTTATCTGGGTTGCGATACCGGCATGGTCAGTGCCGGGAAGCCAAAGAGCGGCATAGCCCTGCATTCTCTTATATCGGGTGAGAATATCCTGCAGGGTGCAGTCCATGGCGTGGCCCATATGGAGCTGACCGGTGACATTGGGAGGGGGCATAACGATAGAGAAAGGCTTCTTATCGGGATCTATTTCGCCCTTGAAATAGCCGCCTTCCATCCACATATTATAGATTTTGCTCTCAACTGCCTGTGGGTCATAAGTTTTAGGCAATTCTCTCATTTGGAATTCCTCCTTCTAAAAATGAAAACGCCCCGAGAATAACTATTCTCAGGGCGATAAGTTTACCGTGGTACCACCTGAATTCCGCATAAATGCGGCTCTCATGCGCTCTGTAACGGGAGCACCCGCTCTCCCCTACATTATTCAGAGAGAAAGCTCCATGCCGACCTTCGGTAAAACCCTCACGGAAGCTCACAGCAGCCGCTCCCTCTCTGTGCTTCAGGTTAATACCTACTCCTGCATTTCAATGCCTTTATCAACTTGCTTATTATACTCACACAGTGACGATTTTGTCAAATATATTTATTAAAAGGTGGGACAAAAACTTGTAAATGAAACACTAATGGTGTATAATACCAAAGTTAATTCTGCAATATCAATGGAGTGGAAAGATAATGGAAGAACTTAGCAGCAATTTTATTCACGAATTTATTAAAGAAGATCTGGCTCCCGGCGGACGCTTTGAGGGGCAGACCGTTCATACCCGTTTCCCCCCTGAGCCCAACGGCTACCTGCACATCGGTCACTGCAAGGCTCTGTGCATAGACTTCGGCACTGCCGAGAAATTCGGCGGTATCTGCAATCTCCGCATGGACGACACCAATCCTGCCAAGGAAGATACCGAGTATGTAGATGCCATTCAGGAAGATATCCACTGGCTTGGCTTCGACTGGGGCGACCGTTTCTTCTACGGAAGCGATTATTTTGAGAAGGACTATGAATGTGCAGTTGAGCTTATCAAAAAGGGTCTTGCGTATGTCTGCGAGCTGAGCCCTGAGGAATTCAAGGCAAACCGCGGTGATATCGGCACTCCTGCCACCTCCCCCTACAGAGACAGACCCATAGAGGAAAGCCTTGACCTTTTCGAGCGCATGAAAAACGGAGAATTCCCTGAGGGCAAATATACTCTCCGCGCAAAGATAGACCTTGCCAGCGGCAACTTCAATATGCGCGATCCCGTTATTTACCGCATCAAATATATCGAGCATCACCGTCAGGGCACAAAGTGGTGTATTTTCCCCATGTATGATTTTGCTCATCCCATTCAGGACGCTCTTGAGGGTATCACCCACTCCCTTTGCTCCCTTGAGTATGAGGATCACCGCCCCCTCTATGACTGGGTTGTGAACAATGTTTCCGTTCCCTGCAAGCCCCGCCAGATAGAGTTTGCCCGTCTTGGCATCAACTACACCGTTATGTCCAAGCGCAAGCTCCGCTACCTTGTGGAAAACGGTCTTGTATCCGGCTGGGACGATCCCCGTATGCCCACTCTCTGCGGTCTCCGCAGAAGAGGCTACACCCCCGCCTCCATCCGCAACTTCTGCGAGCGCATCGGCGTTGCCAAGGTGCCCAGCACCATAGAATTCGGCTTCCTTGAGCATTGCCTCCGCGAGGACCTGAACATGAACGCCCAGCGCGCCATGGCTGTCCTCCGCCCCATCAAGCTCACCATAACCAACTATCCCGAAGGTCAGACTGAGATGCTTGAGGTTGAAAACAACCCCAATGACTCCGAAGCGGGCAGCCGCCTTGTGAGCTTCTCCCGTGAGTGCTACATCGAGAGCGAGGACTTTCTTGAAGTCCCCGTTCCCAAGTATAGGCGCCTCTATCCCGATGGTCCCGAGTGCCGCTTGAAGGGCGCTTACCTCATCCGCTGCACCGGCTGCGTCAAGGATGAAAACGGCAATGTGACGGAAATTCTCTGCACCTACGACCCCGATTCCCGCGGCGGCGACCCTGCCGACGGGCGCAAGGTCAAGGGCGCTACTATACATTGGGTAGACGCCAATAACTGCGCCAATGCAGAAATTCGCCTTTACTCCAACCTCTTTGCCGACGAGAACCCCGACGGCGAGGGCAAGAACTATATCGACTGCATGAATCCCGCCAGCCTTGAAGTTCTCCATAATGCAAAGGTGGAAAATATGCTCCGTGATGCCAAGTCCACCGACCGCTTCCAGTTCCTGCGCATGGGCTATTTCTGTGCTGACAGCAAGGACTCCTCTCCTGAACATCTTGTCTTTAACCGCGCCGTCGCTCTCAAGGACGGTTTCAAGAAGTAAATATGATCAAAGGAAGTGTCCGGCGGACACTTCCTTTTTTGTTGCATAAAGTTGTGATTGATGACTCTGTGTTGAGTTATGCAAAAG
>JAZNZM010000318.1:0-12185 GCA_045594965.1 Oscillospiraceae bacterium
GTCAAGCTCACGCACCCAAGTGCACTCGATAACCTGAATGGCATCGGTGAGCACCTGAGGACGCTTTTCCCCGGTCTCTTCCTCTATCTGGCTCTTTTCAAGCTTGAAATTGCACTTGGGCATCTTGTCTGCGGGAGTATCTCCCGGCCAGGAGAGCTTCACGCATTCTTTGAAGGTCTTGGGCTTGTCGTCCACAAAGTTAATGGCGCATTTGCCGTCCCTGAGTATGTTCTGAGCTGTGTTGGAGGAATTGCGGCAGCAAAGGAGCATGGCGTAATAGTCCTTGCCTGCAACATAATAGGGCTGCACCAGAGAATAGGGGCCAAGGGTGGTGGAGCCGTCCTCGCAGAGAGTGCTCATAACAACGGTAGGCATGGGGAAGAACAGAGAGGTCTGGTAAAAGTTATCCACAATGCGGAGGTTTTCAAAGCCGGACATGGCAGCAACTCCTTTACAGTAGTGTGAAATATTAATCAAACTGATCTAAGTATAATAAGCTTTTGCCGGATAGTCAAGAACGGAACAAGTCTCAGACACTTGTGTGCCTGAGACTTAATGGCATTTTTGAATTTATGTACCATTCTACGAAGCTGTTAAATAAGCAATAGGGAGACGCTACTCGTACACTGAATGGTTAATAGAGAACTGCTCACACATTCAATCTTCGTCGTAGATATACATATCAATGGCAATTTCTGTTCCGGTATGGTAGCAGAATTCAATTATTTCCGAATCAAAACCGAGAATTGGTTTATCTTCATTGCAGATATGCGGAACAATAATAATGGAATAGTCCACATTATATTGCTCCTTTATTTCCAGCAACTGCGGAATCAGCTTACGCAGCCGGCGCACAATTATTCTGCATTGTTCCTCTGCGTCCTGTGCGGGTTCGGCTTGCTTGCAGCACGACCAATCTGAAAAGGGATAGCACCCGTGTCCGTTTTTTCTTGGTGTGCCCATCTTCCTTGTTTCGAAGGGCTCAATACCAAGTTTTGCTGTAATAAAATCAGGATCAAAATAGCTGTTTTCGGCGGCAACAAAACCGGAACCGTTCCGGATTTCACCGGAACTGCAGATGGCAAAATAGGAGTAGCATGATGTGTTTTTCATATATATCCTCCTTTTATGCCAAGATAACATGCCGGGAATAAACAGTCAATAATTCTATGATTTCTCTACTCCACAATAAAAAGACAGGCATCCCCAAAGGGATGCCTGCTTTTTGGCGGAGAGTGCAGGATTCGAACCCGCGTGGCTGTTCGCCTAACGGTTTTCAAGACCGCCCCGTTATGACCACTTCGGTAACTCTCCGTATTCAATTTATGAAAAGACGCCGAGATTTTTTCTCGGCGTCTTTTGGCGGAGAAGATGGGATTTGAACCCATGCTACGCTCAACACGTACTACTCCCTTAGCAGGGGAGCCCCTTCGGCCTCTTGGGTACTTCTCCAAATGTGGTCGCCCAAATATATTAGCATAAGGCGGTGTTAATGTCAAGCCCTTATTAGAAATAATTGTTTGAAATATATCTTCATAGGGCGCGTCGACCCCGTCGCGCCGTGATACTGCATGGAGAATATACACTGGGTTGTGGCCTGGGAGCAGCTTGAAGTATGCATAAATTCACCGGTAATTTCCCCATGTGCGATATTGAATTAGCGAATACATAAGTGTATAATATATCGGATAGATAGATAATAGGGGGGATATGCCTGTGAAAGAGCAGAAAACCAATGCCATGCGCATTCTTGAGCAGAAAAAAATCAAATATACTGCCCACGAGTACAGTCATGGCGGCGAGGCTGTGGATGGAGTTACTGCGGCGCAGCTGATTGGCCGGGATCCCTCCTGCGTGTTTAAGACCCTTGTTACCAGAGGCGCAAGCAAAACAAACTATGTCTTTGTTATCCCTGTTGCACACGAGCTTGAGCTTAAAAAGGCAGCCAAAGCAGTGGGAGAGAAGTCCGTAGCAATGATTCATGTTTCGGAGCTTACCGCTCTTACGGGCTATGTCCGCGGAGGCTGCAGCCCCGTTGGAATGAAGAAACAGTTCAAAACCGTCATAGACGAAACTGCTCTTTTGCAGGACAGCATTATTTTCAGCGGCGGAAAGATAGGTGCCCAGATAGAGTGCGCCCCCGCTGATCTTGCTGCCCTTGTCCGCGGCAGCTTTGCGGATGTTATCATTTAAGGAGTTTACTTATGCGTGACAGCATTTATATAAAGGGAGCCAGAGAGAATAACCTCAAGAATATTGACCTTGAGATACCCAGAAATCAGCTTGTGGTTATCACAGGTCTTTCAGGCTCAGGAAAATCAAGCCTCGCCTTCGACACCATCTATGCCGAAGGCCAGCGCCGCTATGTGGAGAGCCTTTCTTCCTATGCCCGTATGTTTCTGGGTCAGAAGGAAAAGCCGGATGTGGACTATATAGAGGGTCTTTCCCCGGCAATAAGCATTGACCAGAAAACCACCAGCAAAAATCCCCGTTCCACTGTGGGAACCGTTACTGAGATATACGACTATCTCCGCCTTCTCTGGGCACGTATAGGCACTCCCCATTGCCCCAAGTGCGGGAAGGAGATTCGCCAACAGACCATAGATCAGATTGTAGATCAGGTGATGCTGCTGCCGGAGAGAACGAGAATACAGATTCTGGCTCCTGTCATAAGAGGCAGAAAGGGCGAGCATGCCAAGATTTTTGAGGACGCCCGCAAAAGCGGCTATGTCCGCGCCAGAGTGGACGGCATAAGCTATGATCTCAGCGAAGAGATAAAGCTTGAAAAAAATAAGAAGCACACCATTGAGATTATCGTTGACCGACTTGTTATTAAAAGCGATATTCTCCGCCGCCTTACCGATTCCATCGAGACCGCGGGCAAGCTTTCCGGCGGCATAATCACCGTGGATATAGTGGGTGAAGGCAGGGAACTGAGCTTTTCCCAGAACTATGCCTGCGATGACTGCGGCATCTCCATTGAAGAGCTCAGCCCCAGAATGTTCTCCTTCAATAACCCCTACGGTGCCTGCCCGGTCTGCACCGGCCTTGGCACCCAGATGCAGATAGATCCGGAACTCATAATCCCCAATAAGGAACTGAGCATTCTTCAGGGGGCTATTCAGGCCAGCGGCTGGAACAGCGTGAAAGGTGACAGCATTTCCCGTATGTACTTTGAGGCTCTTGCAAAGAGGTTTGGCTTCTCCCTTGAAGAGCCCATAAAGAATCTCAGCAAAGATGCCATGAATGCCATCCTCTACGGCACAGATGGGGAAAAGCTGGAGCTTTATTATGAGCGCAGAAACGGCCACGGCACTATGCAGCAGCCCTTCGAGGGCATAATCAACAACCTCATGCGCCGCTACCGGGAGAGCCAGAGTCAGGCAATGAAGGACGATATTGAACAGTGCATGAGCGAGACTCCCTGCCCGCGTTGTCATGGACGGAGACTTCGTGAGGAAGCGCTGGCAGTCACTGTGGGCGGTATGAATATCTATGACTTCACCTGTATGAGCATTGAGGACGAACTAAAGTTTGTCCGTTCCCTTGAACTTACAGAGAAACAGCAGATGATAGGCGCTCAGATCCTCAAGGAGATAATTTCCAGACTGGAGTTTCTTGAGAGCGTTGGTCTTGGTTATCTGAACCTTGCCAGATCCTCCGCCACTCTTTCGGGCGGTGAGAGCCAGAGAATTAGGCTCGCGACCCAGATAGGCTCCAGCCTTATGGGTGTGCTCTATATTCTGGACGAGCCATCTATCGGATTGCACCAGAGGGACAACAGCAAGCTTATACGCACCTTGAAGCACCTCCGTGATATTGGCAATACCCTTATAGTGGTTGAACACGATGAGGATACCATGCGCGCAGCGGACTTCATTGTGGATATAGGCCCCGGCCCCGGAGTGCACGGCGGCGAGGTGGTCTGTGCAGGTGGTATTGAGGAGATCTGTGCCTGTGAACGCAGCCACACCGGCGCCTATCTGAGCGGAAAAAAGAAAATTCCTGTCCCAGTAAGCCGTCGCAAGGGTGACGGACGCAAGCTGACCATAAAGGGGGCAAGGGAGAATAACCTGAAGAATATCGATGTGGATATTCCCCTTGGTGTAATGACCTGCGTTACCGGTGTATCAGGCTCCGGTAAGAGCAGTCTTATAAACGAGATATTCTACAAAACCCTTGGAGCGGAGCTCAACCGCATGAAGATCCGTCCCGGTAAGAGCGATGGGATCGAGGGACTCAGTCAGGTGGATAAGATCATCGCCATTGACCAGAGCCCCATAGGCCGCACCCCACGTTCCAATCCAGCCACCTATACGGGAGTTTTCAACGACATCAGGGAGCTTTTCGCGGAAACTCAGGATGCAAAAATGCGCGGATACGGTCCGGGACGCTTCTCCTTCAATGTGCGAGGAGGACGCTGCGAGGCCTGTGCCGGTGACGGCCTGCTGAAAATTGAGATGCATTTTCTGCCGGATATTTATGTTCCCTGCGATGTTTGCAAGGGCAAGCGATATAATCGCGAAACACTGGAAGTGCGCTATAAAGGCAAAAATATCGCTGAAGTGCTGGACATGACCGTTGAGGAGAGTCTTGAATATTTCGAGAACCTACCCAAGATCAAAAACAAGGTCCAGACCCTCTACGATGTAGGCCTCGGTTATATCAAACTGGGCCAGTCCTCCACCACACTCTCAGGCGGCGAGGCTCAGAGAGTTAAGCTGGCCACGGAACTGAGCAAGCGCAGCACCGGAAGCACAGTTTACGTGCTGGATGAGCCAACAACGGGACTGCATATTGCCGATGTTCATCGCCTTATAGAGGTTCTTCAGAAGCTGGTGGACGCAGGCAACACAGTTGTTATCATTGAGCATAACCTCGATGTTATCAAGTGTGCTGACCATATTATCGATCTTGGACCGGAAGGTGGAGACAAGGGAGGAAACCTTGTTTTTGCAGGAACTCCGGAAGATTGTGCCCGATGCACGGAGAGCGCCACCGGCGAATATCTGAAGGATCTTCTTTAACAAATAGGCACCCTTCCCCATAGTCTGTAGGGGAGGGATGGAAGAATGCTTGCAGATGCCCTTGTGGGCTTTATGGCGGCTTTCGGAATTTTTCTGCTTTTGCAGCTTATAAAGCGCAAGCTTTATTCGCCTTTGCCGAAGGGGGAGAATATTTCCATAAGCACCTTTGTTACAATCAGCGGCTCTGCTCCTGAGCTTGAGGCTACGGTAAAATCTCTTGAACACTTAAGAGAAAGCGGAGCCATCAGGGGCAGTATAGTGCTTGTTGACCGGGGGATGGACGGCGAAACTGCCCGCGTGGCAGAAATGCTTGCCCGGAAAGGGCATACAGAAATCAGGTTTTGAGGTTTATATGGAATCCAAAGAGCTTATCGAAATTTTCGGTACAGTAGACGAGATAATCTATACAAACGAGGAAAACGGCTATACGGTGCTGCGCTTGGAGACAGACTCCGGTGAGAGCGTTACCGTTACGGGCTGTCTGCCCTTTCCTGCTCCCGGCGAACAGATAGAGGCCGGGGGTGTTTGGGTGCGCCATCCAAGCCATGGACAGCAGTTTCAGGCGGAGTATGTTCTGCGCCATATGCCAAAGGGAGCGGACGCCGTATATGAGTATCTTGCAAGCCGCATAATAAAGGGTGTTGGTCCGGCCACGGCAGCTGTAATAGTATCCGAGTTTGGCGAGCGCTCTCTTGAAGTTATAGAGAGGGAGCCTGAAAAGCTGGCAGGACTTCGGGGTATAAGCCTCAAAAAAGCCAGAGAAATGAGCGAGGCGCTTAAGCGGCAGCTGGGGCTGCGCCGTTTGATGGAGTTTCTCGGCAGCCACGGCCTGCGGGTGCAGTATGCCATGCGTCTTTACCGTGCCTACGGCAATGAGGCAATGGAGATAATTCAGGATAATCCCTACATAATGTGTATGCAGCATATAGGCGCTGAGTTCGCCGAGGCGGACGCTTTGGCTCTGGAGCTTGGTCTGGACGGCGACAGCGCTCAGCGTGTGGCTGCTGCCATAGTCTTTGAGCTTCAGCATAACAGCGGCAACGGACATGTATTTATTCCCCGGGAAAAGCTCGTTATGGCAACAGCTCAGCTTATAGGCCTTGATGCGGAGGACATTGAAGAGGGTCTTGAAATTCTTCTGGACAGCGGCGAGATCATATGCGAGCCTATAGCCGGCAAGGAAGGCTGCTATCTCAGCTCGCTCTATGAGGCGGAGACATACACCGCTGAAAAACTTAGAAATATGGCTTCCTCACCGGTGGAGGAAGAAAATGTTGACGGGCTTATTGACACAATAGAGGAACTGACCGGAATAAGCTATGCACCTATGCAGCGCCGCACTCTTGAGATTGCCGCAAAAAACCGGGTAACCGTTATTACAGGCGGCCCCGGTACCGGAAAGACCACAACTGTCCGTGCCATTATAGCAATGTTCGAAAAGCTGGACATGAAAGTGCTTCTTGCGGCTCCTACGGGCCGTGCTGCCAAGCGTATGACCGAGCTTACGGGACATGAAGCAGCAACGATCCATCGGCTTCTTGAGGCCGGATATGCGGAAGACAGCTTTGACCTTATTTTCAAGCGGGACGAGGACGAACCCCTTAAATGTGATGCGCTGATAGTGGACGAGTGTTCCATGATAGATATAGTGCTCATGCGCTCCCTGCTGGCAGCCCTGCCAAGGGAGTGTAGACTGGTGCTGGTGGGCGATGCCGACCAGCTGCCAAGTGTGGGGCCCGGCAATGTGTTTTCCGATATAATCCGCAGCGAGCTGCTTCCTGTTGTGCGTCTTACGGAGATTTTCAGACAGACTGCGGAAAGCCGAATAGTGCGTAATGCCCACATGATAAATTCGGGAGATCATCCTCCCATAGCTGAGAACAAGGGTGACTTTTTCTTCATGAAAAGGGTGAATCAGGACATGGCATCAGAGCTCATAAGCCAGCTCTGTTCCCAGCGTCTTCCCAGAAATATGGGCATTTCACCTGATGAAATACAGGTGCTTACCCCCACCAGAAAGGGCAGGGTGGGTGTGAGGAATCTCAATGCCCAGCTTCAAAATGTGCTTAATCCTGCCGCTGAAGATAAAAAGGAAAAAAAATTCGGTGATTTTATCTTCCGTGAGGGCGATAGGGTGATGCAAATCCGAAATAACTATGATATAATGTGGGTCACTGCAAGCCGTATCAGCGCAGGAACGGGAATTTTCAATGGAGATGTGGGTTACATCATTGCCATTGATAATAACAAGGAAACCGTAACCGTGGATTTTGACGGAAAGCTGGCTGCTTACGGCTTCGACATGCTGGGAGAGCTTGAGCACGCATGGGCGATGACTGTCCATAAATCTCAGGGCAGTGAATACAGAGCTGTGGTACTCTGCCTTTGCGACGGACCTGCGCCCCTTTTGCACAGAGGCGTTCTCTATACCGCTGTAACCAGAGCGAGAGAACTCCTGATTATCGTTGGTGACGACAATGTTGTCAACAGAATGATAGATAACCACAAGCAGACAAGAAGATACAGCGGACTTCGTGCCCGACTTGCCGAGGGCTGAGCAACGTAAGCAATATTGGAGGAATGATTTGTGAGTCCTTTTGTGGCATTGCTGGATATCCTGTTTCCGCCAAGGTGTGTTTTCTGCAGGAAGATAATGCGCTCCGGTAAAGAGCGTGTGTGCAGCAAGTGTTGGGAGAAGCTCCCGCGCACCGGTTCTCGTGCTGCCCAAAAAGGACAGTTTTTCTCACTTTGTGTATCTCCTCTCTATTACGAGGATAATGTGAGAGAAAGCCTTCTCAGATTCAAGTTCAACAGTGCCACGGGGTATGCCGAAACTTACGGCAAGCTTCTGGCTGAGTGCATAAGTGAGAATCTTGATGGACGGTATGATATGATCTCGTGGGTGCCTCTCAGCGCCAGGCGGCTTAAGGAGAGAGGCTATGATCAGGCAATGCTCCTTGCTCTGGCTGCAGCTCTGGAACTTAACGATGTTGCTGTTAGCACCCTTGAAAAGGTACGTCATGTGGCAAAACAATCCACCGTGGGTTCACCCGAAAAGCGCAGAGCCAACATCTCCGGTGCTTACAGGGTTTCGGATACCGAACTCATAGAGGGCAAGCGTGTACTTCTCATAGACGATATAATTACAAGCGGCTCAACTCTTGGCGAGTGTGCCCGTATGCTCCGGCAGGCCGGGGCTGCGGAGGTGCTGTGCGCTACGGTTGCAAGAAGCCGTGATTAAGGGCCGATATTGTGGTCAATAATGAATTTTTGAGGTGAAATTAATGGGCATACTTGAAAGACTGGTCATATTTGAAAGGGATATAGCCATAGATCTGGGCACATCCAGCACCCGTCTCTATGTTCGCGGCAAAGGCGTTGCCATGCGCGAACCCACTGTCGTGGCTGTGGACAAGATAAGCGGAAAGATGCTGAAGGTGGGTGACGAGGCTCAGAAGATGCTGGGTCGAACTCCGGCCAACATTGTGGCAATCCATCCCATTGCCGCCGGCGTTATTTCCGACTATGATATGACCACAATTATGCTCCATGAGCTTATTTCCCGAGTCACCAGCTTCAGCTTTTTCAAGCCCTGCGTCATAGTAACTGTTCCCAGCTCCATTTCCGGAGTTGAAGAGCGTGCTATTATCGATGCCACCATTGAGGCCGGTGCGAGAAAGGTCTATCTGCTCGAAACCGCCGTTGCCACTGCCTGCGGTGCCGGTATTGACATATCCAAGCCCGAGGGCCACATGGTTATAGATATTGGCGGCGGCACAACCGAGATTGCGGTTGTTTCCCTTGGTGGTGTTGTGGAGTGCGAGTCCATCAAGACTGCCGGCGATGCTTTTGATGAGGCCATAGTCAAGTATGTACGCCGTAAGCATAATGTGCTCATAGGAACCCGTACCGCCGAGGAACTGAAGATAAACATAGGCTGCGCCTATCCCCGTAAGGAGGTCAGCGCACAGGAGGTAAAGGGACGCTGTCTGCTTACAGGTCTGCCCAAGAATGTAACTCTCAATTCCTACGATATGATAGAGGCTCTGGAAGAGCCCATAACCCATATTCTCGAGACCATACACATGGTACTTGAGCGCACGCCTCCTGAGCTTGTGGGCGATATTTCCGTCAACGGTATTGTTATGAGCGGCGGCGGAAGCCTTATCTGGGGCCTGGACAAGCTTGTCACCAGCCGCACCGGTATTGAGACCGTTGTAGTGGACGATCCCCTTGCATGCGCAGCTTATGGAGCCGGAAAAATGCTCCGTGAGCTGAGCCACATGCAGGAAGGCATGATTAACCTTGCCAGAAGAAAACAGATGAAATAAAGAAAAAGAGCCTTTGGCGTCCTCCGTGAGGGAAGCCAAAGGCTCTTTTTCATTTTGATTTATTATTCCTCGTCCAGCTCGTCCATAAGCCGCATTCCTGCGGTGTCTGTGACAGGGAGGGAGAATACAATTCCACCGGCTTTGGTGCCGGTTCCGGCTTCGTTCATAATGGAGCGCATAATTTCGTTCTTCTGATCCTTGCGCACTACAATGAAGACCATTTCCTTTTCGGGAACGATGGTAACGCCCATAAACTTTTCGGCCAGATGGCTTCCGGTACCTCTTGCGTGGATTACGGTGCCGCCTGCGGCATGAACCTTGCGCGCAGCGTCCATGATAAGGTCGGAATAGCCCTGATTTGCTATTACTATAAGAAGCTCATATTTTGTGTCTTTCAAAACCGATTCCTCTCCTTTTACGAAATTCTGTCCGCTTTTGAGGAAATTAAGCGCCTTGGCGCCGCCTATGCTGCTGAGGGGAATAAGAAAAGCGATTCCGATTCCGGGAATGTCAATATTTATTTTGCGGCGCAGCTCCCGCTTCACTTCTTTCCATTTATCGTCAGTGACAACATGGAAGATGAGGGTCTTTTCAGAACCGTCCAGTCCGAAGTAATCCAGAATCTCGCTGGAGGCCGTACCCTTGCCAAGACTGAGGAATGCCACTTCAAGGCCGAGACCTTCATAAAAATCCAAAAACTTTCTGGTGAGATTACGGCTTGTAATCGTCACCATCATATGCAGCTGACTCATTGCTTCACCTCCATATGCTTATTTCAAAGCTCGATTATGCCGTCCTCGTCCTCAATAAGGGCGGGAGCATTGCCTTTTCTGCGTTTGCGGTTTTTGATCATGCTTATGACGCCCAGAATCTGAATGGTGATAAGGGGGGTCATAGCAACCATGGCTACAACGCCGAAGGCATCAGCAGCCAGATTGCCTCCCACGGCCACGCATGCACCCTGAGCAAGAGGAAGAAGGAAGGTGGCTGTCATGGGACCTGATGCAACACCACCGGAGTCAAATGCAATGGCAGTGAATATCTTTGGAACCACAAAGCTCAGCCCAAGTGCCACAGCATAGCCGGGGATGAGGAAGTACAAAATCGGAATTCCTGTGAGAACTCTGATCATGGCGAGAGCCACAGAGGCTGCAACGCCGAGAGAAAGACTCATGCCCATGGCCTTTGCGGATATTGCGCCTTCAGTAATCTCTTCAACCTGATGATTCAGCACATATACTGCAGGCTCGGCTTTCACTATGAAGAAGCCCATGAGAGCACCAATGGGAATAATAAGAAAGCTCAGGGAAGAGGAGGCCATAATGCTTCCAAGATAAATACCGGTAGGCATAAACCCAACATTTGCGCCGGTAAGGAAAACCACAAGTCCAATGTATGTATATATCAGACCAACCACAATTTTGCCAAGACTGCGCTTTCCAAGACGAAGGGAGAATATCTGGAAAAGGCCGAAGAACACAACTATAGGCAGCAGGGAAACGGCTATTTCCTTGAGATAGTGGGGAAGGGCATCGGTAAAGAGCCGACGCAGTTCAACAGTGTCGTTTATATACAGTTCGTTGACTATATTATAGTCGCTTTCTCCGGGCTTGAATATCATGCCGAGTGTAAGAACCGCAAGAATGGGGCCCACAGAGCAAAGGGCAACAAGACCAAAGCTGTCATCAGAGGCGCTGCGGTCGGCACGGATGGATGCAATACCAACACCGAGAGCCATGATAAAAGGAACGGTCATAGGACCGGTTGTAACACCGCCAGAATCAAATGCTATAGCGCGGAAGTCCTCCGGTACATAGAACATAAGGACAAAGGCAATGATGTAGAGCACTACAAGCATACGGGAAAGGGATACGCGTAGAAGTATGCGAAGAATGGCTATTACAAGGAAGATGCCAACACCGACTGCAACTGCAAGTATCAGCGTCTGGCTGGGAATGGATGGCACAAGCCCGGCCAGCACCTGAAGATCAGGCTCGGATATTGTAATGATGATACCGAGAATAAGGCTTATGAGACAAATGAAGAACAGATTTTTCGTCTGGGTCATTTTAGCGCCGACCTTTTCACCCATCGGTGTCATAGAGGTTTCAGCACCCAGAGTGAAGAACATCATTCCCAGCATTACCATCACGGCACCGAAGAGAAAGCTCAGGATGATACTGGGGCTCACCGGGGCGATGGTCAGACTCAAAATGAGAACGATGGCTATTATGGGCACGACGGCAGAGAGAGCCTCGTGGAGTTTTCCTCTCATTTTGGTGTTCAGCAGCTTCAAATAATCACCTCCGGGGTATTCTAAATAAAGAATAACACAGATTTGTAAATTATTTAAGTATGTAAAGAAAATTTATATTAAATTAACGGAATGTTTTTTTAAAAAAAGGCGCGAATCAGAGAAGATTTTCTCTTGAGAAGATCGTTGAGATCGGTGAGGTAAAGAAGCTGTGGAACGACACTGTTGTTGTTACCTGCGGCGGCGGTATTCCCGTTGTTGAGCATGAAGACGGCTCCCTTTCCGGTGTGGCCGCTGTTATTGATAAGGACTTTGCTAAGGTACTCTGTTTTATTTGGTCCGAGTGACTGGAGTTGAACCAGAAGCCTTTCCGGCGCAAAGCGCCGAAAAGGCCTGCGGCCAAGTTATTAAAAAAATGCCTTTGGCATTTATGAGGCCGCTGGTTCAGCAGGCAAACAAATAAAATAAAACAGAGTACCGAAAGGTACTCTGTTTTATTTGGTCCGAGTGACTGGAGTTGAACCAGCGGCCTCTTGAACCCCATTCAAGCACGCTACCATCTGCGCTACACCC
>JAZNZM010000319.1:0-3347 GCA_045594965.1 Oscillospiraceae bacterium
TCTCTGAAGGAGGTGGCGGAAACGGGCATGACCATGAATTCCTGAATGTCAACGCTGTTGCTGGCGTGAGCGCCGCCGTTGAGAACGTTCATCATGGGAACGGGGAGGGTCTTGTCATTCATGCCGCCAATGTAGTTATAAAGGCCTACGCCGGTAGCTTCGGCAGCAGCCTTTGCACAAGCCATGGAAACACCGAGGATAGCGTTTGCGCCAAGGCGGGTCTTGTTGGGAGTGCCGTCAAGCTCGATGAGGATGCGGTCGATGCTGGGCTGATCCAGAGCATTCAGACCGATTATAGCCTCGGCGATCTCGCCGTTTACATTCTCAACGGCCTTCAGCACGCCCTTGCCAAGGTAACGGCTCTTGTCGCCGTCGCGGAGCTCGCAGGCCTCGAAGATACCGGTGGAAGCGCCGGAGGGAACTGCTGCGCGGCCAACGGTGCCGTCATCCAGGGTTACTTCAACTTCAACAGTGGGGTTGCCGCGGGAGTCAAGGATCTCGCGTGCCAGAACATCAACGATTTCGAAATACTGTTTCATGTTTGATTTCTCCTTAATATTTGAAAATTAATTAGAATACTTACTTCATTATTGGCTTCCCCCGAGGGGAAGCTGTCGAGGGAATGCCGTAGGGCGGGGGCTTGCTCCCGCCGTTACTGATGAGGGACGAGGGTCCCTACAGAACTTATGCCCTCATCCGTCATGGCGGCAGCAAGCGGGCGCCCCACGGCGCAAACGCCACCTTGCCCCAAGGAAAGGCTTATTCTCACTTCACAATGAGGCTTTCGCCGGTCATTTCCTCAGGCTGGCCATAGCCCATCAGGTCAAGCATGGTGGGTGCGAGATCGGCAAGGCGTCCGGTCTTCAGCTTCACATCGGCCCCGGAGATAATGAGGGGCACCGGGTTGGTGGTGTGGGCGGTGTTGGGACTGCCGGAAGAGAGCAGCATGCTGTCTGCATTGCCATGGTCGGCTGTGATGAGGATGACGCCGCCCATCTCACGGGTAGCGGCAACTATTTTGCCAACACACTCGTCCACAGTCTCAACGGCCTCTATGGCAGCTGCCATGACACCGGTGTGACCAACCATGTCGCAGTTGGCCAGATTGCAGACCACCACATCGTAATTGCCGCTCTTTATGCGCTTGCAGCACTCATCGGTGACTGCGCGGGCGCTCATGGCGGGAATAAGGTCATAGGTGGGGAACTCACGGGGTGATTCGATAAGAACTCTGTCCTCGCCCTTGGCCACCTTCTCAACGCCGCCGTTGAAGAAGAAGGTTACATGGGCATACTTCTCGGTTTCGGCAATGCGGAGCTGGCTGAGTCCCAGAGCAGAGATATACTCACCGAAGGTCTTCTCTATAAGCTCGGGGGGGAAGGCGATAGGCAGATCCAGATTCTCATCGTACTGGGTAGTGCAGACGTAGTTGAGCTTCAGTTCCTCGGTCTCCATGGGGCAGTCAGCAGGCAGGTTGCCGGTGAGCGCCCAGGTGATCTCTCTGGCGCGGTCGGGGCGGAAGTTGAAGAAGATGACGCTGTCGCCGTCAGAGATGCTGCCGCTTTCGTCGCAGATGACAGGCTCAACAAACTCGTCGGTAACACCGCGGTCATAGCTCTCCTGTACGGCATTTACACCGTCGGGATTGATCTCGCCTGCCCCGTGTACAAGGGCATCGTAGCCCTTCTGGAGACGGTCCCAGCGCTTGTCGCGGTCCATGGCATAGAAGCGGCCCTGAACGGTGGCAAGGCTGCCGCAGCCGAGGCCCTTGGTGTAGTCCACGAGAGCCTTCACATAGTCAATGCCGCTCTGGGGAGGCACATCGCGTCCGTCAAGGAAGGCGTGGATATATACCTTTTTCTGGCCCATTTCCTTTGCCATCTTAATGAGAGCAAAGAGATGCTTGATGTGGCTGTGAACGCCGCCATCGGAGAGGAGGCCCATCAGATGGAGAGCCTTGCCCTGCTCCTGAGCGCAGCGGATGGCATAGCGGTACTCTTCATTCTCGAAGAAGCTGCCCTTCTCTATGGCAAGAGAGATGCGGGGCAGATCCTGGAAAACCACCCGGCCTGCACCGATATTGGTGTGGCCAACCTCGCTGTTGCCTATCTGGCCCTCGGGAAGACCAACGTCAAGGCCGGAGGCAGAGAGAGTGGTGTTGGGGCAGGTCTCAAAAAGCCTGTCCAGATTGGGAGTGGAGGCCACATGAACGGCGTTGTGCTCGTTTTTCTCACCGAGGCCGTAGCCGTCCATAATAAGCAGAACAGTGGGTGTCTTACTCATGGGCATTCTCCTGAGCGGTTGCAGCTATGATCTTGGAGAAGTCCAGAGGCTTCAGGGAAGCGCCGCCGATAAGGCCGCCGTCGATGTCGGCCTTGCTGAGAAGCTCAAAGGCGTTGCCTGCATTCATGCTTCCGCCGTATAGAATGCTGGTGCTGCGTGCGGTGCGTGCGGAGCAGACCTTGCGGATGACACCGCGGATATAGGCGCAGACTTCCTCTGCCTGCTCGGCAGTGGCGGTCTTGCCGGTGCCGATGGCCCAGATAGGCTCATAGGCGATGACACAGCGGCGAACCATCTCCTCGCTCATGCCGGAGATAGCTGCTCTGACCTGATACTCAATGTGGGGCAGAGTCAGGCCGCGCTCGCGCTGGTCGAGGGCTTCGCCAACGCAGATGATGGGGGTCATACCCTCTTCGAGAACCTTGATGGCTTTGGCGTTCACCAGTTCGTCGGTCTCGCCGTGGTACTGTCTTCTCTCGGAGTGGCCGATGATAACATACTTGGTGCCGATGTCCTTCAGCTGGCTTACGCTGACCTCGCCGGTGTAAGCGCCCTTATCGTGTGCGGAAACATCCTGTGCGCCCAGACCGATGCGGCTGCCGCCGGTGGCCTTCATGAGAGCGGGCATAACAACGAAGGGAGCGCAGATGGCCACGTCGCAGCTTTTCTGCTTGGGCATCTCGGCCTTGAGAGCATCCACGAAGCCCTTGGCCTCGGAGGGAAGCATATTCATTTTCCAGTTGCCGGCTATAAGAGCCTTGCGATATTTCTTGTTCATTTTCTTATCACCTTTATTTGAAAATAAAAATAATTCATATAAGGCTTTCCCTTGGGGGGAAGCTGTCGCGGCCTTGGCCGTGACTGATGAGGTGTTTTTAGATTTGCTTTATCCGAACACCTCATCCGACCTCGCTGTCGCTCGGCCACCTTCCCCTCAAGGGGAAGGCATTAAAGGTGCTTACTTATCCTGCAGGCAGACCACTCCGGGAAGTGCCTTGCCCTCGAGGAACTCGAGGCTGGCGCCGCCGCCTCGTCGGAGCAAGCTCCATATCGTTCACCTTTGC
>JAZNZM010000320.1:0-8919 GCA_045594965.1 Oscillospiraceae bacterium
TACCGCTCAGTACATCATGGACGGCACTGTTGTTGGCGGCAACGACGGTATCTCCCTCGCCAGCTACATCTCTTCCACTCTCGTTATCAATGCCCTCAACGGCAACAAGATCGTTGACGAGAACGGCAAGGCTCCCCGCCTGAGCACCTCTCCCTTCAGAGTTGACCAGGACAACGTTGAGAACTATGTAAAGGTCTTCTTCTCTGACGAAGGCTATGCTCCCTTCACCAAGGCTATGCTTGAAGATCTTACCCGTCCCGATGTCAGCTATCAGGACTATGTTGACCTCGTCAACAACATCAACCTGGACTACATGCTCGAGTCCAACGGCATTGCCTAAGCTATACATATAGCGAGCAAGCCAAAAGCTTAAACCGGAAAAAGGGTCTCCCCGAAACGACAGACCCTTTTCTGAGCATTTTATTTTCAGATTTCTTTTTTATTTTCGTCACACATAGAAATGAGGTATAAAGCAATGCCTACTGTCTCCGGGGAGAAGAGAACTGTAAAATGGCTCTTCCCACTTGTCTTCATAGCCGCCATTGTTGTGGTGTTTGTTATTTTCCACCTGATTTCGGGGGGAATATTTCTTGAGTGGTCCAACCTCAAGGGTATCATTGCCCATGTGGTTTATCCCTCTTTCATAGCATGGGGTTTCTGCTTCCTCTTTGCCTGCGGTTACACCGATATGTCTATCGGCGGCGTCATCGTGCTGGGTTCTTTTGCTGCCAACTATCTGGGCAACATGATCGGTGTTCCCGGTGTTGTTATCGGCGGCCTTGTAACAGGCCTTTTGCTTGTTTTCATAAACTTCCTTGTCTTTACCTACACCGGTATTCCCTCATGGATAGCCGGTATCAGCCTTGCCCTTATCTATGAAGCTGCAGCTCTTGCCATCAAGTTCAGCGACAGCGGCTCTCTTTTCACCAATGCGCTCAACAAGGATTACCGTCTCCTTGGCACTCTGCCCTGGTGCGTTGTAATTCTGGCCATAGGTCTTTTTGTAATTTACTTCCTCTATAACCGCACCACCATAGGTCTGAACATCCGTTCTCTGGGCGGCAATAAGGAAGTCAGCAAGGCTCTGGGCATTAATGTGAACAAAACTCTGCTTGCCGTCGGTCTTATCAGCGGTATCCTTATCGGTATCGCATGCTTCATGCAGCAGAGCTATGCCGGTCAGACAACAGTTAAAACCGGTCTTACCAGTATAAACCTTATCTTCCAGCCTCTGGCCATCTATCTGCTGGCTCAGATTATACAGAAGAGAGTAAACATCGTTATCGGTGTTCCTATCTGCGCCTTCATTCTCTACGCTGTGTTTAACATTCTGACTATAATGGGCGTTCCCTCCGGCACTCTGCAGGAGGCCTGCCTTGGAGTATTTATCGTTATCTTTGCCGTTGTAGGCCAGAGAAGTGTTAAGGGGGTCATAAAATGAGAGACGATTATGTTCTTGAGATTCGTGGCCTTAACAAACGTTTCGGCCCCACCCATGCCAATAAGGATATCGATTTCACACTTAAACGTGGAGAGATTCGTGGTCTTATAGGCGAAAACGGCTCCGGCAAATCCACTCTCATCTCCCAGATTGCCGGTATACATATGCGCGACAGCGGCGAGATGTTCGTGAACGGTGAAGCCTATGATCCCCACAGCCCTCTGGATGCCAATAATGCCAAGATAAGCATGGTCATGCAGGAACTGGGTGTTGTGGGCAACCTCTCAGCAGGCGTCAATGTCTATCTGGGAAGAACCCAGCAGTTCTCCCGTTTCGGTATTGTCAACCTGAAGAAAATGAGAAAGGCAGCTCAGGCTGAGTTTGAAAAATGGGGTCTTAACATGCCGCCTCTCGGCGAAATGACAGATGGCATGATGATTGAGTCCCGCAAGATGATCGAGCTGGCCCGTGCCCTGAGCATAGACCCGGATATCCTTCTTCTGGACGAAGTTACCCAGTCCCTCTCTCTCAATAACCGCAGCAAACTCTATGATCTTATCAAGCGCTTCAAGGAGATGGGACGCAGCATTATCGTCATCACCCATGACATTGAGGAAATGGTCGAGATTACCGACACCATAACCGTCCTCCGCGACGGTGAGCTGGTGGGCAATGTAAACTCCCGTGAAACCACTCCCGATGAGATTCGTATGATGATGGTTGGCCGTGAGATAAACGGCGAGTACTACCGCGCCGACATGGCTCCCAGCTATGACGATGAGGTCGTTCTGGAAGTCCGTGACCTCACTGTTCCCCATGAGATAAGCGATGTGAGCTTCGATGTTCACGCCGGTGAAATTCTTGGCTTCTGCGGCCTTTCCGACTCCGGTATCCACTCTGTGGGCAAGGCTGTTTACGGCCTCAGCAAGCCCAGCAAGGGCAGTGTTTACCTCAAGGCCAACGATGTGAGCATCACAAGGCCCATGGATGCCCTGCGCAACAATGTGGGCTATGTTCCCAAGGACCGCGATAATGAAGCACTGATGATTCAGGCTTCCATCAAGGATAATTTCTGCCTTCCATCCCTTGTTGAACTGGAAGGAAAGGCATGGTTCCTCAGCCCCAGAAAGCTGAACAAGCTCTCAGCCGACATGGTGGACAAGCTCTCAGTCAAGTGCACCGGCATAGAACAGAGAATGAGCGCCCTTTCCGGCGGCAACAAGCAGAAGGTAAACTTCGGACGCTGGCTTGCCAAGGATCTGAAGCTCCTTATTCTGGACTGCCCCACCAGAGGTGTTGACGTTGGCGTCAAGGCTTATATCTATCAGCTTATGAAAGAGGCCAAGCAGAATAATATAGCAACCATTCTGATTTCCGACGAACTTACTGAGGTTCTCGGTATGGCGGACCGTCTCCTTGTTATGAAGGACGGCTGCATCACTAAGGAAATCAGAAGAGATGAGGACTTTACCGAGCAGTCCGTGATAGGGGTGATGATCTGATGAAAAATTTTATAAAGAAAATTAAAATATCCGATCTGGTTCCCTTCATTGCTTTTGTGGTGCTGTTTGTGTTTTTCACCATTGCCAGTGAGGGCAGATTGCTGACTCCCTATGCTCTGAAGCTTCTTCTTGAACAGTCCATTCTCACCATCGTTGTGGGCTGCGGTGTTCTTTTTGTTGTTGCGCAGGGCTCCATAGACCTTTCCGTTGGTGTTAACCTTGCTCTTGCCGGTGTTACCGGTATGTGGGTCGCCCATGCCACAGGAATTGGCTGGCTTATGATTCCCGTGGCTGTTGCTGTTGGTCTTGTTCTGGGTCTTATCAACGGCCTTCTCGTTGCCAAGTGCAAGGTCCCATCTTTCACTCTGTCAATCGCTATGCTCATCAGTGTCCGCGGTATAGTCAACTATATCCAGACCATCATCGGGGTTCAGTATGTTCCCGAGTCCATGAGCTTCCTTACCACTTCCGGCTTCAGAATTGCCGCCTTTATCGTTATCGTAATCATCATTGCCTACCTCTTCGAGTTCACCCGCCTCGGCCGCTACAGCCAGGCCATAGGTGAAAACGAGACCACCTCCAGATTTGTAGGTGTGCCTGTAAGCAAGATGAAGATAGCAGTGTTCACTCTCTCCGGTCTTATGGCTGGATTGGGCGCCATCTTCTCCATGGGAAGCGTTGGCGGTACCAGTATGCAGATGGGCGTTTTCCTTGAGATGAAGGTTGCCATGGCTATCTTCTTCGGCGGTGTCCTTGTAACCGGCGGTACCTCTGCCAAGTTCTACAAGATCATACTTGGATCTCTGTCCATCACCATCATCGTTAACGGACTGGCTCTCATAGGCATGTCCGACAGCCAGATTACCGAATCCGTTGAAGGCATTCTCCTGCTCCTCATCCTCTTCATCACCATTATCACCAGCAAGACCAAAAAGGGAAAGAAGGGTCATAAGGCAGACAGCGGCCTTAAGCAGGTTGCGGAAAAAGCCGCGAGCTGAAATATTTTATGAAACAATGATGGCGGAATGATTCTCCGCCATCATTGTTCGTTTGAAAGGAATAACCATGAAAATTGCAGTAATGTCCACTCTCCCAAGCGGAGAGGGGGTAGTGCCGGATACTTTTGAGACTTCTCCCGCACTTCTTATTGTGGAAACCGATGACGGGTCTATACTTGAAGTCCTTCAAAGCTCTGAGCCCATGGACTATACAAATAAAATTATTGAAAGCTGGAGCGAGGCTGTTGTTACCGGTGTGCATATCGGCCAGGCATGCTTCGACCCCATTGCCGACGAGAGCATAACACGCTATGACGGAGCAGGACTCAATGTTCTTGTTGCTGCCAGAAAAGCGGACAGAGGCCTGCTCCCCATTATCCCCGAATATGAGGGCGGACCAGGCTGCGATGGCGGCGGCGGAAGCTGTGAAGACCACTGCCACGAACACTGAAAAATGACTGAAAAAGGTAAAAATGCAAAAGCTGACATTTTCTGAATCGAAAATGTCAGCTTTTGTTTATTTATGATTCGGCAAGAATACTGCCAAGGTGATAGCCAAAGGTGAGGGCGGTGCCGTGGCTGTTGCCGGGTATCACCATGGGGTAATCCACCCCGTAGCGGCCTCCGGCGGCATTGCCGATTGCGTAAAGACCGGGTATGCCTTCGCCCTCTGCGTCAAGAACATTCATCCGCCCGTCAACCTTCAGTCCGCCCACAACAGTCAGAACGGCAGGGCCGAACTTGAGGCCGTAATAGGGGGGAGTGTCAATGCTCATAAGAAGCTCGCTTCTCTTGCCGAAGTCCTCGTCTATGCCCTTGGCGGCAAGAGCCTTGTATCTGCCGACGGTGGCGACAAAGGTATCGGATGGAATGCCCATTTTCTCAGCCAGCTCAGACATGGTATCTGCTTTTACAACGGTCCCGGCATTTATGCCGCGCTCCAGCATGCCGCTGAATTTTTCAACAGGGAAGTCCTCACCGGGAGCATGGTCTATATCCCAGAATATGCCGCCGCCATAGGGCAGACTGGCAGGAATCTTTTCGGGCCATGCGGAGTCCATAATAGACCAGGCATAGGAGATGCCGCGGCTGAGAAGCGCGTTGCACTTTCCCTGAATATAGTTGTCCTCGTTCATGAAACGGCGTCCCTTGCCATCCACATGGAGGAAGAACTGGCTGGAAAAAAAGTATGCCTGGGGGTGTAGCATGAGAGGGAAGGGTTCCTCTTCAAAAGCGCCTCCTGCCCAAAGGCCCAAACGGTGTCCGTCGCCGCTGTTCTGCCCTACGGGAGTATAAATTCTGGGGCAGCGGAGAGCCTGAGGTGCAAGGTCTGCGCACATATCAGCGTTTCCGCTGATGTCGCCCGTGGCTATAACCACACCCTTACATGCTTTCACGGATACATAGCCCTCGCCGGAGGAGCCTATTGCGCCGCTGACGCGCCCATTCTCCTTGATAAGCTCCACGGCAGGGCAGTTGAAACAAAACTCAACACCAAGCTTCAAAGCCTCACAGTACATTGCATGGACGGCATCGGCAGCACCGGGGCGAATGCCTTTTTTGGCCATGGGTCCGTCAAAAAGACGATGGGAGCCCATATTCTCATAATAGGTCTCTCCCTTATATATACAGGCCTGAAGCTCCGGCCTTGCGCCGTACTCAGGGGCGGTGACTATGTCCAGCAGCCAGTCCATTGCCTCGCTGCTCTTGTTGAAATAGAGCCAAACAAGCTCTTCGCGGCAGCGATTGCCGCAGCGCTTTATCCATTCCCGGGCAAGGGAGGGAATATCATTCTCATATCCCTGCTCCTTCATATACTTGGAGCCTGCAACGCCTATGTTGCCGCCTCTTGCGGACCATTTTGCGCCCTTTTCCATAACGGTGACTTTAAGACCGTTTTGGGCAGACCTCAGAGCGCAGCTCATTCCGGATATACCGGCGCCTATAATAAGCACATCGCACTGGATACACTCAGTAATCGCGCTCTTATCAACAGGGGAGGGCTTCTGAGCCCAATTGCCCCATCTGGGGTTTATATTATTCATATGCTCAGCCCTTTCTCAGATTCCGAGAGCAACGCCGAAGCCCTCGCGGACAGCGTCACCGATCATGCGTGGACGGACGCAGTCACCAATTATGTAAACCTCGGTTTCGGGTATCACATGGCGGAGTGCGCTGACGGTTTCTTTTCTTGGACGAAGACCTGCAGCCATAAGTACTGTGTCGCAGCAAATTTTCTCTGTTTCGCCGCTTTCAAGCACCTGACAGAGGACATGGTCTGGGTGTATTGAGAGAAGCTTTTTGCCTGTTTTTATGGAGCCACCGGCCTTGGTGATTATTTCGCAAAGCTCGTCGTCGGCACGGACAACACCTCTGGGGAGTTTGGGCAGCATTTCCATAACAGTCACCTTTTTACCCGTGGCAGCAAGAGCTGCACCGCCCTCGAGACCGACGGAGCCACCGCCTATAATGGCAACATTTTCGCCCACATCGCAAAGTCCCATATCGGCATCTCCGCACCAGTGAACGTGGCTGAGCTCTGCTCCCGGAACGGGAAGCATAACAGGCTCTGCACCTACGGCAATAACCATGGCATCGGGCTTTATCTCCCGAACAAGCAGGGGAGTAGCCTCGGTGGATGTGCGTATATCGGCGCCGCAGCGGTAAAACTCACGGATGAGCCAGTCTCTGTATACGGGCATATCCTCCTTAAGATGCATGGCCGCGGCTGTTACAAGATTGCCGCCAACACGGTCATTCTTTTCAAGAACGATTACCTCGTGACCCCGTTCCCGAAGAGTGATGGCAGCCTGCATTCCACCGGGTCCGGCGCCAATAACCAGAACTTTTTTCTTGCTGCGTGCCGGGGGGACTTCTCCTCGGTCCAGCTCAAGCTCTCTTCCCAGCTTGGGGTTAACGCCGCAGGCCACGGTCTTGGTTTCTCGGACTCGCTTGCCGCAGAAATTGCAGCGAATGCAGGGGCGCACCTCCTCGGGCCTGTCAAAGGCGCATTTTCTGGGCATCTCGGGATCGGCCATAAGGGCGCGGGCCATAAGCACAAAATCTGCCCAGCCCTCGGAGAGTATCATCTCGGCGCTTTTAAGGTCGCTTATTCCGGCAACGGTGCTGACCTTGCTTGTCAAAAGCTTTTTAAGCTCTGCGGCATATTTCACATTGACCATCTTGCCCATGAACATATGGGGAGACCAGTATTTGAAATAGTTAATGTCTGTATGCATACCTGCAGAGACATTGACAATGTCAAACATTCCGTCCGCCATCTGCAGCCAGCGCTTTGTCTCCTCAAAATGCATTCCATCGGGGTGCATATCATCAGCGGACACGCGCATCTCAATAACGAAATCCTCGCCGCATTTCTTCCTTATACCGTCAAGAATCTCAAGACAGAAACGGGCACGGTTTTCAAGAGTGCCGCCATAGCCGTCGCCGCGGCGATTGTAGAGCGGACTCAGGAACTGAGCAATGAGGTTGGTGTGGCCGGCATGGAGGAAGCAGGAGCGCATTCCGGCTCTCTTGCAGCGAAAGGCGGCATCGATATACTTCTGCTCTATCTCCTTTATCTGGGCAAGGCTCATCTCTTCCGCGGCCACAGGGCTGCGACCCTTTACAGAAGCGCGCATAAGCTCATTGGGCATAAGCTGTGCGGTGGGGCCAAGACCCGGGCTGAGATTGAGATCATAGTTGGAGTCCAGACCGGAGTGGTTTATCTCGCATTGGCCCACAACGCCGTATTGATCAAACATGTCCACAAGTCGTGTAAGCCCGGGGATGTAGTGGTCGTTATCCAGTGCAACCTGACGTGGCTCGTCCTGAAACTTTTCAATATCAACGGTGCAGTTGCCCAAAGTGATTATGCCGGCGCCGCCCTTGGCAAAGGGACGGAAATATTCAATGTGCTCCGTGGTCATAAAGCCCTTAGGGTCTGTAAACTTGGGCGAGGTGGGTGCTAAATGTATGCGGTTTTTGTATTCAAGTCCTCTTATTTCGATGGGTGAAAAAACCTTGGTAAAGCTGCTTCCCATACTGCACCTCCAAAAAGTGATACTGTTCCAATAAATAAAATATCAATTTTGCCGATATGCGTCAAGATGACAGGCCTTGTTACATGGGTGACAGCAGGGCGGCATAACAAAAAATGAATTTTTAACAACTCGAATATTCAGGGCTGAGGTGGAAATGCTTTTTTGCAAATCTCAAAAATAAATAATTAACAAAAATTAAGATGGGGTAAAGCGCTTCAGGGCAGCATGGGCGGAATTTTCTGCGGAAAGAAGAGGGCAAAAAGCCCGGAGGTAAATGGGGAAGGAAACAAAAATTCAAGACAAACTCGTGTCCGCAACAGGAGGACAATACGGTGGAGTTTGCATCAATAAAAAATTCAAAATCTTCACGCTATGCGCGCTGTAAAATGCAATAAATGAAGGATTGCATGTTGGATTATTCATTCTGCTTTTTTGCAGGATGGTGAATTGAAAGTTACGAAAGGAAACTTGCAAAAATGCTGTCAAGACACTAATTTTGTGCAAAATAACCAAACAACACTTTAATGATTTAATGAAAATGCTTGATTTGCTGCAGGAAAAGAGTATACTGTAGCCGCTGGGAGATGTCCCCCGGACTAAGATTTGCAAGCTTATTATCTGAAAGGAGAATTTGTGATGTTTGTTGCTTTCGGTGCTTTTGGAGCTTTGTATCTCGCCGGTATGATCGCAATGACTGTCCACGGTCTGAAAGGCTGATTCCCTATTTATTCATAAAAAGCAAATCCGACCTGTGTATCTGACACAGGTCGGATTTTTTGTAATATGCACCGGTTACGCGAAGGCTACCTTGTGTAAAGGGAGCCGTCACGCGAACAGCGTGACTGAGGGATTGACAAGCCCTCCGAGCAAAATCGCAGATTTTGTCCACCTCCCTTTACACAGGAGAGGCTTGGTGCTGTGCAAAACCACATACG
>JAZNZM010000321.1:0-4075 GCA_045594965.1 Oscillospiraceae bacterium
ACGCCGTCAATATCGACATTTAAGGAGGTGACGTGAGATGGCACACAATCGAAACTACAAGCCGGAGGATATTCTGTTTCCCAATCAGGTGATCACCGAATCTCCTCTGGTTCAGGAAATGGGAGACTCCTTCCTGGAATACGCCATGAGCGTCATCAAGGCCCGTGCACTGCCCGACGTGCGTGACGGTCTGAAGCCGGTCCACCGCCGCATTCTCTACACCATGTATGAGAGCGGTCTGACCTCCGACAAGCCCTTCAAAAAGTCCGCCACCTGCGTGGGTGACGTGCTGGGTAAATATCACCCCCACGGTGATGCCTCCGTGTATGACGCCATGGTGCGTCTGGCTCAGAACTTCTCCATGCGCTATATGCTGGTGGACGGCCACGGTAACTTCGGTTCTGTGGATGGAGATCCCCCGGCTGCTTACCGTTATACCGAGGCTCGTATGTCCAAGATCTCCAATGAGATGCTCCGTGACATCGACAAGGACACCGTGGACTGGGATCCCAACTTCGATGAAAGCCGCAAAGAGCCCCGTGTGCTGCCCAGCCGCTTCCCCAATCTTCTGGTGAACGGCTCCAGCGGTATCGCTGTGGGTATGGCAACCAACATTCCTCCCCACAATCTGGGAGAGGTTATCGATGCCTGCATCTGCGTGCTGGATAATCCCGATGCAGGTCTCCATGAGCTCATGGAGCACGTGAAGGGACCCGACTTCCCTACCAAGGGCATTATCATGGGCCGCAGCGGCATCCGCGCAGCCTATGCCACAGGCAGAGGCAAGGTTGTTGTCCGCGCCAAGGCCGAGTTTGAGGAGTTCGGCAAGGACCGCACCCGCATTATTGTCACCGAGCTGCCCTATCAGGTGAACAAGCGCCAGCTGCTGAAGAATATTGCCGAGCAGGTGAAGGACAAGCGGCTGGACGGCATATCTGACCTTCGTGACGAGACCGACCGCAACGGTATGCGCATGGTCATCGAGCTCAAGCGGGACGCCAACCCCCAGGTGGTGCTCAATAAGCTCTATAAGCAGACTGCTCTGCAGTCTAATTTCTCCATAATCATGCTGGCTTTGGTGGATGACCAGAAGCAGCCCCGCATTCTCTCCCTCCGCCAGATTCTTGATGAGTATCTGGCTCATCAGGAGGAGATAATCCGCCGCCGCACGGAGTATGATCTCCGCAAGGCAAGAGAGCGCGCCCACCTTCTGCAGGGTCTTATCATAGCTCAGGACAATATTGACGAGGTTATCCGCATTATCCGCTCCCGCTATGATGACGCAAAGGAGGCTCTCATGGAGCGCTTCGGTCTGGACGAGGTTCAGGCTCAGGCCATTCTGGATATGCGTCTCAAGGCTCTGCAGGGTCTTGACCGGGAGAAGCTGGAACTGGAGTTCGCTGAGCTTCAGAAGCGCATTGCCTACTTCCTTGAGCTTCTTGCCAGCGAGGAAATGCTCAAGGGCGTTCTGAAGGAGGAGCTTATCGCCATCCGGGATAAGTTCGGCGACAACCGCCGTACCGAGATTCAGGATGTTGAGGACGAGATAGACATCGAGGACCTCATCGAGGAGGAGACCTGCGCCTTCACCCTCACCCACGGCGGCTATATCAAGCGCCTGCCCGTCAGCGAGTATTCTGCCCAGCGCAGAGGCGGCAAGGGCATCCGCGCCATGGCCACCAAGGACGAGGACTATGTGGAGACCGTCTTCACCGCATCCACCCACGATAATATCCTCTTCTTCACCTCCACGGGCCGCGTTTATGTGAAGAAGGGCTATAATATCCCCGAGGCAGGCAGAAATGCCCGGGGCACCAATATTGTAAATATCATTCCTCTTGATCCCGGTGAGAGAGTTTCAGCAATGCTCCACGCCCGCGGCTTTGAGGAGGACAGCTTCCTTGTGTTCGTCACCCGTGACGGTACAGTGAAGCGTATGTACCAGTCCGCTCTGAAGAATATCCGCTCCAGCGGTATACGCGCTCTGAAGCTGGACGAGGGCGACGAGCTTATCGCCGTCCGCCAGACCGACGGAGAGCAGAATATCCTTATCTGCACCCACGAGGGCTATGCCATCTGCTTCGGCGAGGGCGATATCCGTCCCATGGGCCGTGACGCTGTGGGTGTCCGGGGCATAAAGCTCCGTGAGGGCGACTATGTTGTTGGCGCAGCCAGAGCCAGAGAGAACGGAACTCTGCTGAGCGTAACCGAAAACGGCTACGGCAAGCGCACTCCCATCGAGGAATATGTCCGCGGCGGCGGCGAGCCTCAGCACCGCGGCGGCAAGGGCATGAAGGCCTATAACTGCACCGATAAGACCGGCAAGGTTGCCGATTGCAAGGTTGTTGACGAAACCGACGATATTCTTATCATCTCCGACGACGGTACCATCATCCGAATGGCTGTGGACGGCATAAGCATTTATGGCCGCGCCACTCAGGGCGTGCGCCTCATGCGTGTTCAGGAAGGCAGCCGCGTTATCTCCATCGCCCGCACCGAAAAGGAAGAGGGCGAGGAGGAGGAAGCTTCCGAGCAGTAAGATTCTTCGTCGAAGGAGGGAATGGCTTTGAATAAAAAGAAAAAACAGGAAAAAGGCACTCTCTCCAGCGTTTTATTAAGCGCTGTGGCCGTCTTTGTATGCGCTTTCGGGCTTATAAGCGAGCTGGGACCCATAGGCATCTTTGCCACCGTGGCCGCTGTTGTCTCTTTTGTCAGCAATCTGCTGGCCTATCTGCTGAAAAAACAGGCCGGGAACGGGAATAATCCCCTTTCCTTCGGCACCAAGCAGGGGGGCAAAACTCCCTCTTTCGGCGCAAAGGAGGGGAAAAGCTCCGCTGCCGCCGCGGGAAAGGCAGCGTCTGTGCGCAGAAGCGTGGATGTGATGTATGAAAAGACCCACAGAGGCAAAACCGCGGAAATTCCCCAGCAGAAAAGCACC
Source organism: Oscillospiraceae bacterium (assembly GCA_045594965.1). GTDB lineage: Bacteria > Bacillota > Clostridia > Oscillospirales > Oscillospiraceae > SIG459. The sequence goes on from JAZNZM010000321.1 coordinate 2,939, forward strand.
CTTTCCAGAACTGTCCGGGAGCGGAGGAACGAAGTTCCCGATGCCGTTCCTGTGAAACGGAGCGTAAGCCGAAGCTATGCCGAAGCTTATCCCAATAGCGGCGAGGATTATACCCGCCGCCGCATGGAACAGCTCCAGCGCTTCCTCGACGCCGGCCTGATCGACAAAGCTGAGTACGAAACGGAAAAGCGGAAGATAAGAGAGGGAAGATAATAAAGCCTTCCCCCAGGGGAAGGTGGCATTTGCGCAAGCAAATGACGGATGAGGGATAAATATGGAAAAGAGCACAATGACGAAACGGGCTCAGGAGCTTAGAAAGAACGCTACAAAGGAAGAAAACAAGCTGTGGTATGAGTTTCTAAGGACACATCAATATCAGTTCAACAGACAAAAACCCTTTGGAAGCTATATCGTGGATTTTTACTGCGACAAGGCAAAGCTTGCCATAGAATTGGATGGATCCCAACATTTTGAAGAAAAAGCTATTGATTATGATACGAAAAGAACGGAATATCTGGAGGGAAAAGAAGGACTTCGGATACTGCGTTTTGCAAACAACGAAATAAACCAAAATTTTAGAGCAGTATGCGAGTTCATAGACTTGGAATTGAGGAGATTGTGTCCCTCATCCGACCTCGCTTTGCTCGGCCACCTTCCCCCGGGGGAAGGCTGTAAGGATCATACCATGAAAACTGTTACAATCTATACCGACGGGGCCTGCTCCGGGAACCCCGGGCCGGGAGGCTGGGGGGCCATACTCATGTACGGCCCTCACAAAAGGGAAATGTCCGGGGGCGAAAAAATGACCACCAACAACCGTATGGAGCTGATGGGGGTCATTTCCGCTTTGCAGGCACTTAAAGAGCCATGCATCGTGGAGCTATGGTCGGACTCCAAATATGTCATAGACGCTCTCCAGAAGGGCTGGGCCGTTTCATGGCGCAGCCGCGGCTGGCGCAAGGCGGACAAAAAGCCCGCTTTGAACTCCGATTTGTGGGAAATTCTCCTGAATCTCACAGAAAAGCACGAGATGCGCTATCACTGGGTAAAGGGTCACGCCGAAAATCCTTATAATAACCGCTGCGATGAACTGGCGGTTATGGAGCGGGAGAAGTTTGGGTGAGAAAGCCTTCCCCT
>JAZNZM010000322.1:0-4712 GCA_045594965.1 Oscillospiraceae bacterium
CCCGCCCTACGAGGGTGCGTTTTTCGTTGTACGGCGGTGGAATGTGGCGCGCCGGGGGCGTAATTCCGACATGAATTTCGGGATCAAGCCCTTGAACAGCTTCCCTCCTCGCGGCATAGCCGCTGCGGTCGGAGGCTAAAAACATGCCACCGGCATGTTTTCTTAACGCCCCGACGCCCTACGGTTTTGCGTTTATTGTGGTGCCACGCATCCGTAGGGGACGGCGTCCCCGACGTCCCGCCGTCCACCGACGCCCCGCGTTTCGACTTACTCCACCTTAAAGCTCATCAGCTTTCTCAGGCGGTGGTTGATGCCGCTTTTGCTGATGGGCGGGTCAGAAAGCATGGCCAGATCGGCAAGGCTGGCCTCCGGGTTTGCTATGCGGAGGAAGGCCACCTCCTGCAGATCAGGAGGCAGATTCTCAAGGCCCAGCTCACGGTCCAGATAGCGGATGCGGTCCAGCTGGGCAGCGGCTGCGGAAACTATCTTGTCCGCGTTGGCGCTGTCGCAGTTCACCTTGCGGTTTATGCTGTTGCGCATATCCTTTTCGATCTTGGCCTGCATTATTTCCATGGCGGCACCGGCGGCACCGATGGTGGTGAAAAAGTCCTCTATTGCCTCGCTCTGCTTGAAATAGGTGATGTAATGTCCCGCCCGGGTGGTGGCGTGGGGCTCAAAGCCCATTTCAAGGAGCATGGAATAGGTCTCGCGGCTCACATTCATGTGGTCGGTGACAAGCTCAAGATGATATCGCTTTTCGGGGTCAGTGATGCTGCCTCCTGCCAGAAAAGCACCTCGGATGAAAGCAGTGCGGCAGCACTCCTCCTCAAGAACTCCCAGATTTATGTGGTGGGCAAGGGTGCTTTCCGCGTCATAGCCGTATTTTTCAAAAATAGCGGCAATTTTCTCCCGCTCATTTATGATGAAAATATACTTTCCCCGGTTATCCTCGGGGGGCAGCACATCGAAGCCGAAGCCAAAGGCCTTGCGCCAGAGCCTCGGCAGATGTTGGGCGAACTCCTCGCTGCCGGTTATTATCTTTATCTCCGATGAGGAGAAGGTGTTGGCATAAAGCAGCACGCCATAGGCCTCTGCCGCAGCGCAGCAGCTGCGCTGGTGGCCCATGCGGCAAAGCTCCGCTTTAACGCTGCCGGAAAAGGACATATGTTTTCCTCCGATTTTCTTATTTTTCCACGTCTCTGTGTATGCTGCGGGCGCTTTGTCCCAGTTGGTTTATAAGCTCCGTGAGAGCCTCCGCCACAGCCACGGAGCGGTGGCGGCCTCCCGTGCAGCCCACGGCAATGGTGAGGGTGTGCTTACCCTCCTCCACATACTGGGGCACAAGGAAGCTGATAAGCTCCCCAAGCCGCGCGAGGAATTCCGAAGCCCTTGGATTTCGGAAAATATAGTCTCTTACCTCCCTCTCAAGCCCCGTCTTTTCACGGAGTTCAGGCTCATAAAAGGGGTTGGGCAGGAATCTCACATCCAGAACTATGTCCGCCTCAATGGGAAGGCCGTATTTGAAGCCGAAGCTCATGACATTCACCTGCAGGCTGCGCTTGGCGGCATCCCCCATAAACAGCCTGTAAAGCTCGCTCTGGAGCTGACCCAGAGTGAGATGGCTGGTGTTGATTATGTAGTCGGCACGGTCTCTGAGAGGACCAAGCCGGGCGGATTCAAGGCGCACGGCGGCCTCCACACCCTTCACCTCATGCTGGAGGGGATGGGGGCGGCGGCCTTCCTTATAGCGCTTCACCACAGTGGCCACATCCGCCTCAATAAAAAGGATGTGGTGCTCACAGTCCAGAGCGTCCAGTGCGTCCAGCGCGGCAAACATGTCCGCAAAGCCTCCTCGGTCACGGATATCCGTCACCAGAGCTACGCGCTCATAGCGTCCTCCCATGCCCAGACAGAACTCCGCAAACTTTGGCAGCAGAGCAGCCGGGAGATTGTCCACGCAGTAAAAATTCATGTCCTCAAGAACATCCGCCGCCCGGCTCTTGCCGGCACCGGACATTCCCGAAACTATCAGAAATTCCATAGTAAATGTTCCTTTCAAGGCTCTCCTTTGTCCGGACTAAGTTAAGCCCACAGCTTTTTCGGACCGTCCGGGAGACCGGTCCCTACGAAGCGTGGCTTATATCTTCCCCGTTTCCCGTAGGGCGGAGGCTTGCTCCCGCCGCAGGCGGACACATCGGTCCGCCTCTACAGCCACGAGGAAGGAAGCGGCGACCCCGGCGCGCCAAAGAGCCTATCCTTTTGGGATTTAGTGTCAGACTATCCTCACTTCCGGCTCAAGCATGACTCCGAAGCCGTCATATACCCTCTGCTGCACCTGAGCCATAAGCTCACACACGTCGGCGCAGCTGGCTTCGCCGGCATTTATCACAAAGCCCGCGTGCTTTTCGCTGACCTGAGCACCGCCTACAGCGAAGCCCTTGAGTCCGCTCTGGTCTATCATAGCAGCGGCGTAGCCTGTGGCGGGGCGCTTGAAGGTGCTGCCTGCTGAGGGCTTATCCAGAGGCTGGCTTGCCATGCGCTTTTCGCTGAGAAGCTTCATCTGGGCGGCTATGGCCTCCCTGTCACCCTTTTGCAGACGGAAACGCGCTCCTATGATCACGGATGGCTCATCCTCAAAGCGGCTGTGGCGATAGGAAAAGCGGCAGTCGGCGGTTTCAAGGATATTGCCCTCGCCGTCCATATAGCGGACGGACTCCACAATGTCCTTAAGCTCTCCGCCGTAGGCTCCGGCATTCATCATAACACCGCCGCCTACGCTTCCGGGGATGCCGTGGGCAAACTCCATGCCTGTGAGACTCTCACGCAAAGCCGCGGAGGCCACGGCCGCAAGGCTTGCCCCGGCCTGAGCATAAATGCTGCCGCCCTCTGCCTGAATTTCGGCGAAGTCATCTCCCAGATGAATGACAGCACCCTCGATACCATCATCCCTGACAAGGAGGTTGCTGCCCCTGCCGATGACAAGAGGCTCTGTACCCAGCTCCTTCAGCAGTCTGAAGGCTGCGGAAAGCTGCTCCTCGCTCTCAGGCTCCGCAAAAATCCGGGCAGGGCCGCCGATGCGGAAGGTGGTGTGGTTTTTCATAGGCTCATCCCGGAGAATCTTCATACCGGGAACGGTCTCGGAAAGGCTGTTATAAATAAAATCAAAATCCATATTCTCACCATATACCTATTAATAGTCGCTCATAATGAGCGCTTCTTACGGTCGGACGCAAATGCCTCGCGCCGTCAGATTTTTCGTCACGCAAGGCGGTTCGCCGCAGGAATACTTTGTGTATTTCAAGGCGAAACAACGCAGCGTGGCGGAAAATATGCAAGCGAGGAGCTGCGGGTGCCCGTAAGATGTGCTCATAATAATCATATATTCCAGCCGCTGTCTATAAGGGCATCGTGCTGCTGGGTGAACTCCAATGCGGTGTTGTGTCCCAGACGCTTCTGGCGGTTATTCATAGCCGCCACCTCAAGAATGATGGCAAGGTTTCTGGCAGGGGCAACGGGAATGGTCACCTTTGGCACTTCCACGCCCAGAATGGATGCGGTCTCCGTTTCAAGCCCCAGACGGTCATAGTATTTCTCGCTGTCCCAGTGCTCGAAGCATACCACAAGGTCAATGTTGCAGTCGGGCAAAACGGCACCGATGCCGTAAATCTTTCTGACATCTATAAGCCCCAGACCGCGCAGCTCCATGAGATAGCGTATCATCTCCGGTGCGGAGCCGGACACAGTGGTGCGGTTCATGCGGCGCACCTCCACAGCATCATCGGCCACAAGTCGGTGACCGCGCTTCACAAGCTCCAAAGCGGTCTCGCTCTTGCCTATGCCGCTGTCGCCGGTGATGAGCAGGCCCTCGCCGTGAACCTGAACCAGAACTCCGTGCATGGTGATGCGGGGTGCAAGATGGGTGCGCAGGGTGTTGATTATCTGGGCAAGGAACTCGCTGGTAGGCACATCGGTGGAGAGCAGATTGGTGTCATACTTCCTTGCGTACTCCACGATGAGGCTGTGGGGTGGAACCCGGTTGCAGATAATGACAGCGGACACTCTGTGGGAAAAGAAGCGCTCGAGGCTTTTTGCCATGGTCTCCTCGTCCAGAGTGCGAAGATAGGCCATTTCCGCCTTGCCTATAACCTGAATCTCCGTGGGGTAGAAATAGTCATAGAAGCCTGCCAGCTGCAGGGCCGGACGGGAGACATTATAGTTGGATATGGTATAGTTTTCGTAGTCCTCTGAGGCGTGGATCACATTCAGCTTGTGCTCTTCCACTATAAGTTTCAGCTTAACTTTGTACTTTGTATCCATAGTCTTACCTCCCGCAGGGCGCAATATCGCTATTATCTATCCTTATATTTTATACACTTCAAAGCAATTTGGCAACGATTTTGTTAATAATAGTATGCAAAGTGATAAAAGTTTAAAATTTTCAATAAAAATAAAAATTTTTCTTGCATTTGGTTTACACTTCTGTTATTATAAATAAGCTGTTTAATCAGATTTGTATATGCGAGGAGGTGCAGCATAAGATGGCAAAGTGCGAATTTTGCGACAAGGGTGTGACTTTCGGCATCCAGGTGAGCCACTCTCACAGACGCTCCAACCGTACTTGGAAGCCCAACGTCAAGCGCGTTAAGGTTATCATGGACGGTACCCCCAAGCATGCCTACGCATGCACCCGTTGTCTGCGCAGCGGCAAGGTT
>JAZNZM010000323.1:0-7079 GCA_045594965.1 Oscillospiraceae bacterium
ACTTTCCCTAAGATAAGATCTCCCATCTCTTCGGAGAGTAAGGGTCGACGTAGACTATGTCGTTGATAGGTCGGAGGTGTAAGCATGGTAACATGTTCAGCTGACCGATACTAATAACCCGAGGGCTTGACCTACAATGAATAATGCAGGCAATGCCTTACTTACCAAAGACTTCACTTTGTTCAGTTTTCAGGGTGCAGTTAAAATGCGGCCCCTTGGTCAAGCGGTTAAGACGGCGGCCTCTCACGCCGCAAACAGGAGTTCGATTCTCCTAGGGGTCACCATATATGCACCTTTAGCTCAGTTGGTAGAGCACCTGACTCTTAATCAGGGTGTCCAGGGTTCGAGTCCCTGAAGGTGTACCATTAGTTGGTGTTTCTAACGGTGAGGGTCCACCCGTTCCCATTCCGAACACGGCAGTTAAGCTCACCAGTGCCGACAATACTTGTCTGGAGACGGACCGGGAAGATAGGTCAATGCCAACGCAAAAGAGCCTGAGTTGATCTCAGGCTCAAATATGCCTCTTTAGCTCAGTCGGTAGAGCACGCGGCTGTTAACCGCGGTGTCGTAGGTTCGAGTCCTACAAGAGGCGCCACACTAACGGTATTGCCGTCACGATATCGTGGCGGCAATCCTTATATGGACCGTTAGCTCAGTTGGTAGAGCAACCGGCTCATAACCGGTCGGCCCGGGGTTCGAGTCCCTGACGGTCCACCAATTTAACTAAATATACAGGGGCTTAGCTCAGCTGGTAGAGCGGCGGTCTCCAAAACCGTAGGCCGAGGGTTCGATCCCTTCAGCCCCTGCCAAGACATCGCATAGAGATATGCGGTGTCTTTTTTTGTTGATATTGCGTATTTCCTGTGATACTCTTGATTCGGATGTTATTGCTGCACATCGGTGATTGATTATGAAGAATAAGTATATCAACAATATCAGATATTACACTGGAATATTAAAAAAGAGATATTCAAAGGAATATCCCGAGACTGTAATACTGAATTTTTTGCTCATTCCAACATTTTTTTCTGCTTTTTTCCGTGTCCTATGCGCCTCCGGATGAGTGGCAGCATACAAGTTTTGTTCTGGAAGGAACACACTACCGCACATCAAGAGGTGGAGGAGTCCTTGACTTATTTACCGAGGATGACAGACGGTTTATTATTAATAAAAATGATGAAGTATTAAGATATCAGTTGGTTGAGGGCCGGGAATATCAGGCGGTTTATTCGGACGACCTGCTGTATAACACCATTAAGGGGCTTTCAGACTCGGAGCAATAATTTCTTAATGCTGATGAGCTTGTTGCGGAGGCTGAGCGGGATAAGCTGATTTTTGTATCGATAGTTTATGCAGGACTGTTTGTTCTCGTTTTTGTAAACTGCATTTGTATTTTTAAGTGTATCAGAAATGAACAGTTGAGAATAAAAAGGCGCAAAAGTTACCTGAACCGAAAAAGGCATCAGCGATAAGCGATTGATATCTTTCGGTATTAAATAAAAATCCACTCGTCAAAGCAGAGAGTTCTGCGTGGATGAGTGGATTTTTCGCGCTTATTTACTTTCCTTCAGCACTTCCAGAACAAATCTCCATACTCTCTGCATGGATGAAATGGACCTACATTCCTTGGCGGTGTGGATACGTCAATTACACTCTGGTTTTAAAACAGGATATAATTCATTTCATTAGCATTCGATAACTTCTTTACATTTTGACTTTGATTTTATATAATGAAACATATACAAGTGAAAGGAGGAGAATGTTTGGATTTTTCTGCACTGAATGATTTCAAAGGCAGAAACATGCCCTTGGCTGAACAGATTGCAGAGCGCATTAACCAGTTGATTATCGATCAAAAGCTGAATGAAGGGGATAAGATCCCCACCGAGTACGAACTGATGGAGATACTTGGCGTTGGCCGAAGCTCTGTCCGCGAAGCACTAAAGATACTTGTTGCGAGAAATGTTCTTGAAATAAAGCGAGCAAAGGGAACATTTGTTCGTGAGCACCCCGGCACCAATGACGATCCTCTTGGCTTTGCCTATGTTCAGGATAAAATGAAACTTGCCAATGAGCTCATGGAAGTACGCACTCAAATTGAACCATGGACAGCCTACCTTGCTGCTCAGCGGGCCAATGAGAAGGATATGGAAGAGCTTAGGGAGTACTGCGCAAAGGTTATTGATGACACTCTATCTGAAGAAGAACACCGGGAAGCTGACAGGGCTTTTCACGGATGTATTGCAAAGTGCACACATAATCAAGTGATATGCGATATGACTCCTATAATTATCCATTCCGTTCAAGTATTTGCCGATATCAGCGAAAGAGTAATCAGAAATAAAACAAGCGTTTCGCATCAACAGATATGTGATTCTATATGCAATCATGATCCTGAAGGTGCACGTGTTGCTGTTCTTGCTCACCTTGAAGCTAACAGAGAGAACTGGGAGAAGCTTAGGAAGAAACAAATCTGCGCCGAGCCGTCTGCCGCTAACTGAAAGAAATTGTTCAATGCAAAAATATTTTTGCATACAGTTAAATTCCAGTTAATTTTGGCACATTTCTTGACAAAGACATTATGCTTATATATAATAGGTTATAACGTCAGACGTAAGATGTTTAAAAGCGGTTGCCCCTTATGAGGCTAATTGGCCTCGCAAACACTATGTAATTCCAATAATGGAATATATTAACAGGAGGTACACATGATGAAAAGATTTATTGCACTGGCACTGGCCCTCGTAATGGTTCTTGCAATGGTTGCCTGCGGCAACTCTGAGGCAGAGCCCAACACCCCCGCTGCTCCCGCCGCTCCCTCTGATACCACCGGCGAAACCAAGGAATGGGGCGAAGCCGAAAATACCTGGCTGACCTGCATTTCTTCCACTCCTCTCAACGGAGAGCATCCCTACTACCAGGCTCAGGTCTTCTTTGATCAGTGCCTGCGTGAGGAAACCAACAACAAGTATGGCCTTGACATCTATGTCGCCAGCCAGCTTGGTTCCGACGCAGAGATGGTTGAAGGCTGCCTGAATGGCACCTACGAGTTCGTTCTCAACTCCAGCGGTCTTTTCGCAAACATTTCTGATGACTTCAACATTTTTGACCTTCCCTATCTTTTCTCCAGCAACGAGCACGCATACGCTGTTATGGACAGCGAAATCGGCCAGAACGCCCTCAAGAGCCTTGAGGAGTACGGCATGGTTGGTCTTGCATACTGCGAGTGCGGCTTCCGTAACATCACCTCCAGCTTTGAGATCACCACTGCAGAAGATATGGCCGGCATGAAGCTGCGTACCATGGACGTCCCCATGCACATTGAGTACTTCAACCTCCTGGGTGCAAACGCTACCCCCATGGCCATGGGCGAAGTTTTCACCTCTCTCCAGCAGAAGGTTATCGACGGTCATGAGAACCTCTCCATGGGTATTCTCGCAAACCGCATCTATGAGGTTAACCCCTATGTCACCGTCAGCGAGCACGTATACACTCCCATTGTCTATGCTATGAATGCTGAGTACTTCAACTCTCTGCCCGAAGAAGACCAGGCTGCTATTCGCCGCGCAGCTGAGCGTGCAGCTGAGATGCAGCGCGTCGACGCACAGCGTCAGAACGCCCAGGCTCTTGAGGTCATGGCTGAGGAGTACGGTGTAACCGTTTCCTATGTAGACAAGGCTCCCTTCATGGCTGTTGCCGACGAGATGTATGCTCAGCATCCCGAGTATGCCGATCTGGTTGCACAGGTTCGCGCCCTCGATCCCGCTGCATAAATAGATTTACATATCCTTAATTTATCATTCAGGATTTCAGAGTAAGGAACGCAAATTATGAAAATATTAAAGAAAATATGTTCTGTATTTGAATCCTCCATCGATGTCATGATTTTTGTCGTGGCAGTGGCAATGATGATAATAGGTATTCTGCAGATTCTCTTCCGCTACGTTTTTTCCTCCGCCTTGTCATGGTCTGAGGAAACCATACGCTATCTCCATGTGTGGCTTGTCACCATTGGCGGTACTGTGTGTTTCTATCATGGATCCTTTGCCACTATCAATCTTGTTTCTGACAAGATCGAAGCAAAGTTTAAGCTTGGCGGAAAGCTTCTTGCGATAATGCGATTTGTTATTCCTGTAATTTTCTATGGACTTATGCTCATAGAAGGTGTACAGGTATGTGATGCGTATGTTGTCAAGAAAACCGCAGTTACCCAGATATCAATGAGCCTTGTATATCTGTGCATACCGCTTACCGGTGTGTTCGGTCTTTGCTTTAGCGCTGTAAAAATACCGGAGCTTATAAAAAAGCTGAAAGGGGAGGCTGACTAATGGATAGTGCTGCTATAGTTCTGATAGTCTCTCTCATTGTTTTCATGGTACTGGGACTTCCCATTACCTTCAGTCTTGGTATGAGCTCTGTTCTGGCAATAATGCTGAGCAAGCCTTTGCAGACTTCTCTTGTCGCCACCAAGATTTTTGCGGGTGCTGATTCGTTCCCCATACTTGCCGTTATCTTCTTTATGATTGCAGGCGACTTAATGTTGCAGGGTGGATTGACAAAGCGACTGGTTGCTTTGTTCAGAAAGCTGCTGGGTTGGCTGCCCGGAAGCATGGTGGTTATTTCTTTCGTGACCTGTGCTTTCTTTGGCGCTATTTCCGGCTCTGCCCTTGCAACTACCGCTGCAATTGGTAACGTCATGTATCCCGAGATGCGCAAGAAGGACGCATACAGCGTGGATTTCGCTGCGTCCGTTCAGGCGGTTGGCGGAACCCTGGGCACTATGATTCCCCCCTCTATGCCCCTCATTCTGTTCGGCTGCATCAGCGGCGCTTCTGTATCCAGCCTTTTTGTAGCTACCATCATTCCCGGCCTTATTATGATGTGCATCTACACGGCAACCGGTCTTTTCCTTGCTCATAAAAAAGGCTACGGAAAAAATGACCGTGATAGTTCCGTGGATGATAAGAGCCTGTGGCAGGTATTCAAAGAGGCAATCTGGGCTCTGCTGTCTCCCGTAATTATTCTGGGCGGCATATACGGCGGCATATTTTCTGCCACCGAGGCAGCGATTGTTGCCTGCTTCTATTCTCTTATTATCGGTGTTTTTGTGTATAAGGAACTGGATATTAAGACTATGTACAAGGCAATACTGTCTGCTGCCCGCTCCAGCGCATCTGTTATGTTCCTTTGCTGCTGTGCAGCTCTCTTCGGCTATTGCATGACCGTGCTTGGTCTTCCCCAGCTTGTGGCAGAAACCCTCACCGGTATTATCAGACAGCCTTGGGTATTCCTTCTTGCTGCAAACCTTATTTATCTCCTTTGCGGCATGTTCGTGGATGCAACCACCGCAGTTTTGCTTGTTTGCCCTCTGCTTTACCCTGTAGCTTCTGCCTTTGGTGTTGATATGGTACATTTTGGTGTTATCACCGGTATCAACCTTTCCATGGGTATAGTTACGCCTCCCTTCGGTGCATGTATGTTTGTGGCCACGGGTCTGGATAAGCAGATCAGACTGGAAGGACTGTACAAGGGCGTTATTCCCTATTGCCTGACGGGTATCATCGGTATACTTCTCGTAACCTACATAGAACCTATTTCCATGTTCCTGGTGAGACTCATGGCATAGGAGTGCCCAAGAAAAACCATTTAAGCCAAAAGAACATATCTTACCTTTTGGCAAGATATGTTCTTTTTCATTAAAGTAAAGGAGAGCCTCAGATGTATGACGTTATAATTCGCAATGGCAGAGTGTTTGATTCGCTTAATTGCGTCTTCGAGGAAGCTGATATTGCGGTAAAAGGCAAAAAAATCGCCAAAGTCGGCAAATTGGCGGGCGAGGAAGCAAGGGTTGAGGTAGATGCTGAAAAGAATCTGGTCATACCCGGACTGATAGACGGCCACATTCATCTTTTCACAAGAGGCTCCGATGAAGGTGTGCCCCCTGATCTTGGCTTGCTTCCAAACGGAATAACATCTGCTGTAGACGGAGGCACAGCTGGCGTTTCCACCTATGACGCATTCCACCAGCTTGATATACACCCTTCATGGGCCAGCGTCAGATCCTATATCAATATCTCTCCCCTTGGAATGCTTCACGAAAGCATTTTTGAATCTACGGAGTCAAGATTCTTTTCTGAGGACAGACTCAGGGCTATTGTGGATAAATACGGAGATGAGATAGTCGGACTTAAGCTGCGTTACAGCCTTGACCTCAACGAGAATATCTCTCTGGATAATCTTGATTTGGCCCTTGATATGGCGCAAAAGCTGGGACTGCCTCTTATCGTCCATGTCACTAATCCCCCTGTGGATATGGCTGAAATAGCAGCAAAGCTCCGCCCCGGCGATATCTTTTGTCACTGCTTCCAGAACAGAGGCAATTCCATAATTGGAGACGACGGAAGGGTAAAGCCGGAGGTGTGGGAAGCAAAGCGCAGAGGAGTACTCTTTGATGCCAGCAACGGCACGAGAAACTACATCCACGCAATTGCAAGAGCCGCTATGGATGAGGGATTTTATCCTGACTTTATAACCACTGACGGTAGTCATGTATATCATTCCCTTTATAAGCCAAAGTGCTTTTCTCTGCCCTATCTGATGAGCAAATATCTTGCTCTTGGCATGAGCCTTGAGGATGTGCTTAAACGTACAACTATTGACGCGGCAAAGTTCGCTCGCTGGGACAAAAAGGGCGTCATTGCAGAAGGATACGATGCAGATATAGCAGTTTTTAAGCTTGTGGATAAGGAACTTGACTTTGCGGATTCCCAGGATGAGGTTGTACGCGGCAATAAAATCCTTGTACCACAGATGACTATCAAAGAAGGCACGATAGTTTATCGTCAGATGGACTTTTGCTAAATAGTTAGATTTCTCAAAACTCTTTTTCATTTCATTATCCCCCTTGCAGAAACCCGATAGCAGTTTGCTGCTATCCGGTTTTTTGTATAGTAAAACCACTGGCTGGGCCAGTGGTTCAAAAAAGCCTTTTGGCGATGAAAAAGAAATAAAAACTCCTTTTGCTATAATAGAAGTGCGGTCTGCCAACTGCACAGGAAATAGCAAAAGGAGGACATTCA
>JAZNZM010000324.1:0-3060 GCA_045594965.1 Oscillospiraceae bacterium
AGACCGAAACTCCCACAGCCACTCCCGAAACGGGGACCACCCCCTCCGAAAACCCTGTTACGGAGCCCGAGCCGCCAGCCCAGAATACCGATGCTCCCGAAGCGGGGACTCCGGTTGAATAAAATTGTTTAAGCTTAAAATGCCATGGCGCCCACTGCGCCATGGCATTGCAGCTTGTCAAAAAAGTCTTTTTGACAAGCTGCAACCAGTTTTTGAACTTCAAAAAGTTCAAAAACTTATGATTTAATCATTAAGAGGGGCCTTTGCCCCCTTAATAATCCCCCGCTGCTCTATTTCTTTTCTGCACAGCATAGGTTTTTCGACAGTCTCAAATGCCATGGCGCCCACTGCGCCATGGCATTGTTGTTTGCGTGCATGAGGCTCTTCGCGTGCATGAGGCTCTTCGCCCCGTTGCGCTGTTTTGTCGCGAAGGGACAGGTGGGATCAGGGAGCCATGGCGGGCTGGGGTCAGCCCGCCCTACAGCTGCGCTCCGATTCTGCGGACCGTCCGGGAGGCCGGTCCCTACGAAGTATGATTGAAGGTTTCCCTCCTTTTCGTAGGGCGCGACGACCCCTGTACAGCCACAAACGGGACGGGAACCCCGTCCCCTACGAAGAATGCGCCCACCCCGTAGGGGCGAATCACGAATCGCCCCTCCGCCAGTATAATCCACAGTCATTGCGGTGAGCGCCGCGACGTGGCAATCTGTTTCCCCCATTTGCGCCGTTAATTCAAGCAATCGGGCGGATAATATCCGCCCCTACGCATCGTAGGGGCCGGACACCGTGTACGGCCCGTAAACGGAACGGTCAGGACCATTCCCTGCAGAAATAATCCCTATGCCAAGTGCCTCTTTTCCCGCGCACATTACCCTTGCGAAATGGGGCATAATGGGATAAAATATCTCCAAAGTCACTTTCGGAGAAAAATATGGAACTTTTTCTTGTAAACAACGATTATAAATATGCTGTGGAGCAGATAATGCTTATGCTCTTTCCGGGAGAAAGCCCCCTGTACCCCGAAAGCCCCTCGGGCGCTCTCCGGGCAGAGCTAAAGCTCAGCGAGGGGGAGAAATTCGTCACTGCCCTCTGCACCATCACGGACAGCAAAGGCATAAGCTATCGGGGCAAAGCCGCCGTCAGCAAAGACCTTTTCACAGACCCCATTGTTGAGCTGCGTCTGCGACAGAGAGCCGCAAAGCTGAGCTTTTACCGGGCAGGAATAAAGAAACTTGGAAAAAAGCCTGTTTGGGGCGCTCTCAGCGGTATTCGCCCCGGCAAGCTCATGAGCGATCTGCTTGACAGCGGACTCAGCGACAGGGCGGCTCTCAGCTCCTTTGTAAAGCTCTATGACGCAGACCGGGAAAAGGCTGAGCTATGCCTTCACACAGCCCATGCCTCCAGACGGGTTACGGAGAAGCTGGAGAAAAAGGATGTCTGCCTTTATCTGGGCGTGCCTTTCTGCCCCACCCGCTGCGCCTACTGCTCCTTCGTAAGCCAGTCCGTTGAGAAGAGCATGAAGCTTATAGCCCCCTTTGTGGAGGCTCTTATGAAGGATATAGAAGCCACTGCGGAAATTGTCCGCTCCCTTGGCCTCAACGTTATCGCCCTCTATCTGGGCGGAGGCACTCCCACAACCCTTTCCGCCCAACAGCTGGACACCGTTATGAGCGCTCTCCATGAAAAATTCGACCTTTCAAACTGCCGCGAAATAACCGTGGAGGCAGGCCGTCCCGATACCATCACCCGCGACAAGCTTCTCGTCATGAGCCGCCAGGGTGTAAGCCGCGTCAGCGTAAATCCCCAGACCATGAGCGACCGTGTGCTGGAGACCATAGGCCGCCGCCACACGGCAGATGACGTTCTGAAGGCTCTTGCTCTTGTCCGCGAGGTAGGCGGCATGCAGGTAAACATGGATCTTATCGCAGGTCTCCCCGAGGATACTCCCGAAAGTTTTTCCCATACTATGGATACGGTGCTGTCTCTCCGTCCCGAGAATATAACCGTCCACACTCTCTCCCTGAAAAAAGGCTCCCGCATCACCCTTGAGGGTACGCGCATTCCCTCAGCCGAAGAGGTTGAGGAGATGGTGAACATCTCAAGAGCCGGACTTGTGGAAGCGGGCTATGCCCCCTACTATCTCTACCGCCAGAAATTCATGTCCGGCGGCCTTGAGAATGTG
Organism: Oscillospiraceae bacterium; assembly: GCA_045594965.1. Lineage (GTDB taxonomy): Bacteria > Bacillota > Clostridia > Oscillospirales > Oscillospiraceae > SIG459. The sequence continues at coordinate 2,183 of JAZNZM010000324.1, forward strand.
GGCTGGGGTCTGCCCGGCACGGATAATCTCTACAACATCTGCATAATGGAGGAGCTCTGCTCCATTATCGCAATGGGAGCCGGTGCCTCCACCAAGCTTGTTACCGGCACAGGCAGGCTTGAACGCTTCTTCGCCCCCAAGTATCCTGCCGAGTACATCGGTGATATTGAAAAAACCTGTGCCAAAAAAATAATGATAAAGGAGTTTTACGATGAGCTATCAGCTGACTGACATCAATTTCCGCACAGTTTCCGACCCTGCCGGCTTCATTGCCGAGTGCGACGCCCTCTACAGGGAGAAGGTTTCCAAACCCGCCGACAAGATTATTGAGAACATGGAGCGCAGCCCAATCGTACTCCTCTCCGGCCCCAGCGGCAGCGGCAAGACCACCACCGCCATGAAAATCGCCGAGGAGCTGAACAAGCGCGGCGTCGGCACCTACAGCGTGGGTATGGACGATTATTTCAAGACTGTTGACCCTGCCACCGTGCCCCGCACTCCCGAGGGCGAAATGGATCTCGAATCCCCCCTCTGCCTTGACATGGATCTGCTGAACGAGCATTTCACCAAGCTCAGCCGCGGCGAGCGCATTTTTGTGCCCAAGTACGAGTTCTCCCGCCGCATGCGCATCCTTGAGCCCAGCAAGTCCATCAAGCTCAAGCCCAACGAGATCGTCGTTTTCGAAGGCATCCACGCCCTCAACGACTCCATAACCGATGTTCACCCCGAGGCCTTCAAGCTCTATATCTCCGCCCGCAGCGACGTGGAATTCGAGGGCAAGGTGGTTTTCAAGCGCACCTGGTTCCGCCTTATGCGCAGAATGGTCCGGGACTCCAACTTCCGCGGCACCGACGCTCTGGAGACCATGAAGATGTGGG
>JAZNZM010000325.1:0-7049 GCA_045594965.1 Oscillospiraceae bacterium
TTCCTCGCCTGCATCTTCATCGCTCCCATTGCCGCCATCATTCCCGCAGCTGCCACCTCCGCCGCTCTCATCTATGTCGGTATCCTGATGCTCATGGGTCTCAAGAACATTCAGTTCGATGATATGGATCAGGTTGTTCCCGTTGGCATCATGCTCATCGGTATGCCCGTTTCCGGCTCCATCGGCCACGCCATCGGTCTCGGCCTCATCTCCTACACCATCATCAAGGTCCTCAGCGGCAAGTTCAAGGACGTCAGCGTCCTCACCTATATCATCTCCCTGATCTTCCTCCTGAAGTTCTTCATCGCAGCATAAATAATATTAAGCTTGAAAAGCTTAACATTATTTATGCGCTTATTGAGTTTTATCATCACACTTACCGATCCTCCGCAGCTCTGGCTGCGGAGGATTTTTTACAACAAGTACAAAGCGCGCCTTGTCCACCACACAAAAACAAATATTTCTTACAAAAATACATTTCGCACTTGCTTTTTGTTCTTTACCGTGCTAAACTCAGTTTATCAAAAATGAACATCGCCCATTGAAGTTTTCGGAATCTCAGGAGACCGGAAGCGGAGGGGACTCTGGAGAATCCCGTTAAATCGGGTGCCGAAGGTGCAAGGCCAATTAATATGACCGAATCTCTCAGGCAAAAGGACAGAGCGGACAAAATTCTTTTGTCTGCATTTCTTATTTTCCGGAGTTGCCGATTTTTCGGCAGCTTCGTTCTTTTTTTCCAAAAACAAAAAAGAGAGGAAAAGAAAAATGCTGGAATTTTTCGCAAACATTGAAAGCGCACTTTACCCCATCGTATGTGACATCAACAATTATCTCAGCAGCTATGTGCTCATCGTTCTGCTTATAGGCGTCGGTCTCTTCTATTCCATCCGCACCCGCTTTGTTCAGGTCCGCTGCTTCGGCGAGGGCATGAAAAAGGTCTTCGGCAATATTAAGCTCCGCGGCGGCAAGCAGGAGCGCGGCATGAGCTCCTTCCAGGCTCTTGCCACTGCCATTGCCGCACAGGTGGGCACCGGCAACATCGTCGGCGCATCCGGTGCAATTCTCGTGGGCGGTCCCGGCGCCATTTTCTGGATGTGGGTTATCGCATTCCTTGGCATGGCCACCATCTACGCCGAGGCAACCCTTGCTATCCATACCCGCAAGATTGATGAAAACGGCAACATCAAGGGCGGTCCTGTTTACTACATCACTCACGCCTTCAAGGGCGGCTTCGGCAAGTTCCTTGCCGGCTTCTTCGCCGTTGCCATTATCCTGGCTCTGGGCTTCATGGGCTGCATGGTTCAGTCCAACTCCATAGGTTCCACCATCAGCACCGCTTTCGGCATCCCCACCTGGGTCATGGGTATTGTTCTCGTTATCATCTGTGCCATCATCTTCATCGGCGGCGTTCAGCGTCTGGCTTCCGTCACCGAGAAGATCGTACCCATCATGGCCGTCATCTTCCTCCTTGGCTCCCTCGTTGTGCTCATCGCCCGTATTCAGTACATCCCCGCCACCATCGGCATGATCTTCAAGTATGCTTTCGTTCCTCAGGCCATTCTGGGCGGTGCTTTCGGCGCCGGTATCAAGGCTGCCATCTCTCAGGGCGCAAAGCGCGGTCTCTTCTCCAACGAAGCCGGTATGGGCTCCACCCCCCACGCCCATGCTCTTGCCAATGTCAAGACTCCCCATGAGCAGGGCGTTGTTGCCATGATCGGTGTTTTCATCGACACTTTCATTGTTCTCACCCTTAACGCACTTGTCATTATCTCCACCCTCTACACCGCTGACGGCCCTCTTCACGGCGGCTACATCGGCTCTGTTACCGACCTCATCACTAAGAGCAATCTGGCTCAGACCGCTTTCGGCACCGTGTTCGGTGAGAGCTTCGGCAATATCTTTGTTGCTGTCTGCCTCTTCTTCTTCGCTTTCTCCACTGTTCTCAGCTGGAATATGTTCGGCAAGGTTAACGTTATCTATCTCTTTGGCAAGAAAAATCCCAAGCTCTGCACCCTTATCTACACCCTCATCGGTCTTGTGTTCATCTTTGTTGGCACTCTGGTCTCCAACGATCTGGTTTGGGAGCTCACCGACGCATTCAACTACCTCATGGTTCTGCCCAATGCCATTGCCCTCTTCGCCCTCAGCGGCATTGTGGTGAAGTGCGCAAGAAAGAACAAGGACACTCTGGCAGAATAAATCAATTGGCATTATTTAAGGCACCCTAAACAGGGTGCCTTTTTTTGTGGAAAGGGAAAATCCCTTGGCTACAAAGCACGATTTTATGCTTTCCCGTTTTCGGAACGGTCAAGACCGTTCCCTACATTCCATATTTGTTATGCTCACCGGTTTTTTTGGCATAAACCTCATATCATGTCGTAGTGGCCGCACACCCGGCCGGCCCGTTTTTTTTAAGCACGCAAAACTGTTCGCCGAATTATTGCCACTTTATTTATTCATAAAATCATGCTAAAATGTTATCATTCCAAACCACGGGGGCGCTTATTATGAACAGAAGCTTTGAAGACAGCTACAGCCTTCGCGCTGCGGATTTTGACCGCTGGGAAAACCTGCGTCCTGCTTCCATTATGGATCTCTTTCAGGACATCGCAGGCCGTCACGCCAACATTCTGGGCGTTGGAGCCGCGGATCTCATCAAGAAGAACACTGTATGGGTGCTTGTGAAACAGCGCTTCCGCATTCTGAGAGATACCAAAATGTATCAGCGCGTGAATGTTCGCACATGGCCCCTGCCCCCCGACAGAGTCGGCTACCGCAGAGAGTATTACATAAGCGATGAAAAGGGCGAAGCCATTGTGGAGGGCTCCTCCGAATGGGTTCTCATGGACTTTGAAGCCCGAAAAATTATTCCTGCAGGCCAGATATATCCTCTCAGCGAATATTGCGAAAAGAAAAATTTTGAGGACCGTTTCCCCCGACTCAGGAGCTTTGAACCTGACCGCGAGCCATACACCTGCCTTCCACCCTATTCCGACTTTGACATTAACGGTCATGTAAACAACACGAAGTACCCGAATTTCGTACTGGACGCCATAAATCCCGGTCCCGATGAAAAGCTGAGGGAGCTGCGCATAGAGTATCACAGAGAGGTGCTCCCCGGAGAAAAGCTTTCCATACTCATCCGCCGGGAGGGGGAGACCATTTTGGCCAGAGGCGAGAGCTCCGAGGGTGAAAAAATGTTCAGCTGCGTCATGGAATTTGGCAGAGAATAAGGAAGGAGTCGTGTCATGAGCGATATTCGTCTATCAAGGCCGATAATCTCTGTTTTCAGCAAGGGACAGGGCAGCGTTGGAGGAAATCAGAGGCTTTTTGAAAACTCCACCATGCGCGGCTACGGCTGCGGAGTTATCGCCGGTGCCGATCTTTTATACTACCTTGCACTCACCCGCCCGGAATGGGCAACGCCCTACACCGGCGTTCCCAGAGGCAATGAAGTGAGCTTTGAGCATTATTCCCGTCTATGTGAGCGTCTGCGTCACAGCTTCATGCCCATTATTCCCCGTTTCGGCAAAACAGGTCCCGCTCTTGCTCTGGGGCTAAATGCCTATTTTTCCCGTTACTCCATCCCCCTCCGCGCCCGTTGGTGCATAGGCCATGAACAGCTTTTTCCGCGCATAGAGGAGATGCTTAAAGCCGATTTCCCCGTTATTTTCTCCGTTGGCGCCAATTTCCCCCTTTTCTGGGGCAAGCACCGCGTGAGACTCTACACCCGCTCCGACTCCGGAAGTCTCAGCGCCGCCGCAGGCACAAGAGCCCATTTTATGACCGTAACAGGCATTGACAAAGACTTTCTCCGGGTTTCCTCATGGGGCAAGGAGTATTTTATCAGCCGCCGGGAGTATACTGCCTATGTGAAAGCCCACGGCTGCCCCGTGACCAGCAATATCATGTATATCACAAATAAATAAGATAACAGGGACTGCCAACCAATTCGGCAGTCCCTGTTATCTTATTCAATGCCTGTGTTCATATATAGTGTATTTCCAGTTCGCCGAAGCTTACGCCTCCGGTAAGAGTAATGGTTCCCCTGATATGCTCTTCGGGACTTCCGTATGTGGAAACCTCACCGAAGCTGGTGCCTGCGGCACAGTTTACACCGTAGGCTCTCGGCACCTTCAGCACAAGTGACGCAAAGCTGGCCCCCACTTCAAGTGTGCAGCCATCCGCTATCTCCGGGCATCCGCTCAGATCCACAGTCAGTTCGCCGAAACTCACCTTCGCTCTGCCGCCGGACAATCTTGGCAGCGTTATGCGGTGGGAGTTTTCTCCGAAGCTCATGTCGCAGTCAAAATGTTCACCGTCCTGAACAAAGTGTCTGCGGCCTTTATGGTTGATATCTCCCTTTTTGTTTATCCTGAAGCGGCCTTTTTTAGGCTTGCCCATAGCATCCAGCAAAAGGCTTATACCGAAAATCACTATGAGCGCGGGAAAAATAAGACTCTTGCTGAAGCTGAGGTCGAATATTCCAAGATTGCTCACCAGAAAATAGGCGCCCAGCACCGCACATACTATATTGGTGAATCTGAAGCGGCCCCGCATGGTGAAAAGAGCGCCGACTAAAAGAGCGGAGGGCCACACTATTGCCCAGAAGCTTGCATCCCAACCGAAATAACGGGATGCAAACAGCAGTGCGCCAACCAGCAGGAAAAATACGGCGAAGCCGTATGCATCCCGGCGCCCCGCATCCCAATGAAATTCCCAACCGCCTTTTTCTTCATCCTCATCAGCGGTTTCCACGGGCGCTGTTCTGAACGCCTGAGTATGTCCCAGCAGCTCATCGGTGGTGGTTTCAAAAAGCTCCGCCAGCTTGGGCAGCATATATATGTCGGGGCAGGACTGGTCGTTCTCCCACTTGCTCACAGCCTGGGCGGTAACACCCAGCTTTTCGGCCAGCTGCTCCTGAGTGAGGCCGAGAGCTTTTCGGTGGCGCATGATGCGCTTTCCCATTGTCTGTTCCATAAGTTTTCCTCCTGTGTTTTTCTGGCTTCATTATACAGGGGAAGTGAGCCTTTGGCTATCAAATATCCGTATAATAGCGAAAAAATCCGCCCAACTGGCAGTTGAGGAACGCTCAACCGGCAGTTGGACGGTGTTTTTTTCAATAATTCAATTGATCAATCGTGGAAAAACTGCTCGTGGATGGCACTTACTGCCCGGTCTGCCTGTTCCTCGGCTATGACCACACTGAGCTTAATCTCGCTGGAGGAGATCATCTGTATGTTTATGCGCTTGCCCTGCAAAGCCTCGAACATACGAACGGCAACACCGGAGTTATTCATCATGCCTGCGCCAACAATGCTGACCTTGGCAACATTTTCATCTATGCTCACATGGTCGAAGCCAATGGCATCAATGCGCTCCTCAAGAATCTCTCTGGTACGGGCAACATCGTCCAGAGCTACGGTAAAGGAGATATCGTTGGTGCCGCCAAGGCCGGCAGACTGGAGAATGATATCCACGTTGATCTTTCCCTTGCTGAGAGCAGAGAAGACCTTGAATGCCACACCGGGCTCGTCGGGCACGCCTACCACGGTGACACGGGCAACCTTGGTGTCCTTGGCGATACCGCTGATTATCATCTGTTCCACTTTTTTCACGACCTCCTTGACTTTTGTACCGGGTTTTCTCACATAGCTGGAGAGGACCTCCAGATCAACATTATAGCGCTTAGCCATTTCCACAGAGCGGTTATGGAGCACCTGGCTGCCCAAAGAAGCAAGCTCCAGCATCTCGTCATAGGTGATGGCATCAAGCTTTCTGGCATTGGGCACCTTTCTGGGGTCTGCGGTATAAACACCCTCCACATCGGTGTATATCTGGCATTTATCCGCATGGAGCGTGGCGGCAATCGCAACGGCAGTTGTGTCGCTTCCGCCACGGCCAAGGGTTGTTACATCGTCATATTTATTGACACCCTGAAAGCCCGCCACCAGAACAACGCGGTTTTTATCCAGCTCACGGCGCATACGCTCCGTGGATATTTTTTTGATTCTGGCGCCGCCGTAGTTGGAGTTTGTGCTCATGCCTATCTGCCAGCCTGCAAGGCTGACAGCAGGAATGCGCATCTTTTCAAGCTGCATTGCCATGAGAGCCACGCTTATCTGCTCGCCAACAGAAAGGAGCATATCAAGCTCGCGCTTTGAGGGATCGGGATTAATCTCGTGGGCTTTATCGATAAGGTCATCGGTGGTATCACCCTGAGCAGAGAGCACCACAACAACCTCGTTGCCTGCATTGTAGGTGTCGGCAATGATGCCTGCCACACGCTCTATTTTCGCAGCGTCCGCAACAGAGGAGCCGCCGAATTTCTGAACTATAAGCATTCTTTATGATCTCCTTGGGGAAAGGGGTCGGATAATGCCCCTTGTTTCCCTAACACATAATACTCAAAAGTCCCTGCTCTTGTCAATCCAGTACACGGAAAGCAGAGAGAATATTCTCCTCTCCCATCCACGCACGAAGCTCATAGGCACTCATAGCCTCGGTGATAAGGGCCTTCTGTCCCTCTCTTTCCTTCTGTGCAGGCTGAGCATCCCCCGCGAAGCGCACATACCAGCGGCTGGGAAGGGCATCGCTGTCCGCCTGCTTTTCCCTTTGCTCCTCTCCCCAGTGGATATAGCGGCAGCCATCGCTGTGGCGCACGCAGTCCATAACATCCCCCACCATTGCGCTGGCGGTGGGATAGCGTCCTGCGCCCGCTCCGTAGAAAAGGCACTCGCCTACACTGTCGCCCCTGACAACAACGGCATTCATAACACCGTTGACATTTGCAAGAAGCGCGCTCTTTGGCACAAGGTGAGGCGCCACAAAAGTTGTGACCATACCCTTTTCATCGCATACGGTGCGGCCGAGCAGCTTGATAGAACAGCCGAAATCCTCGGCAAAGGCGCTGTCAATTCCGGAAACGCAGGTGATGCCCTGGGTCTTCACCTTTGCGGGAGGAATATTGTGGCCAAAGCTCAGATCCGCAAGAATGCATATCTTGCGGCAGGCATCTATGCCCTCCACATCGGCAGTGGGGTCGGCCT
>JAZNZM010000326.1:0-2397 GCA_045594965.1 Oscillospiraceae bacterium
CACCCGTGTTCGAATTCGCCCAAGGCGGGTGCGTGATTGCGGGTGCGTGCCGCGCCGCGAACTGTCTGCCCCCAGAAATTACCACAAAAATCCTTAAAATCCCGAAAAAAATTTTTCAAAAAGGATACACATTTGCTCTAAAATAGTATATATTATAAAAATACGATAAAATCGCTTATTATGCGCATAGAGAAATTATCCCTGCGCCAGATATAGAGGAGCATAGCAAATGAAGCTCATAGGAAACAATCACAATCATAAACATGAAGCACCCCGCCATGTGGCAAGCCACAGCGCCGAGCGCGTCAGAAGGGTCAATGCCGAAAAGGCTGTCCCTGCCGAGAAAAGCAAAGGCGGAAAGGGCCGCAAGGCTCTCATCGCTCTGGCAGTAATCCTTGTGGTGGCAGTTGGTGTTGTAATAGGCTACAGCATGTGGGAGGAGCCACCTGAGCTTCCCCCTGTGGCAGCGGCAACTCCCAGTCCTACACCCACACCTACCCCCACTCCCACACCTACGCCCAGTGAGGATCCCAAGGACACCGAGCCTACCCCCACACCTACCCCTACTCCCACTCCCGAGCCGGAGATAGAGGTTCAGGCGCTTGATACCGCCAGAAGCGACGATATCTACACCTTCCTCCTCGTGGGCCGCGACCATGCCAGCGACAGCACGGATACCATCATTGTGGGTAAGTTCGATACCAAGAACCACACCATCGACATGATCAACATCCCCCGTGATACCCTCATCAATATCAACTGGGGCACAACTCCCAAGAAGATAAACACGGTCTATCCCGGCTACATGAACTCCGGAAAATCCGGCATTGACGGTCTGCGCTACCATATCAAGGATATGCTGGGCTTCGATGTGGACTTCTACGCGGTTGTAAACATCAACATGGTGGTTGAGGTCATAGATGCCATCGGCGGTGTGGACTTCGATGTGCCCATTGATATGCACTATGACGATCCCTCTCAGGATTTCCATGTCCATCTCAGCAAGGGCTACCAGCATCTCAGCGGCTATGAGACCATGGGCGTCTTCCGCTTCCGCACTGGCGGCTATGTGGACGGCGTCCTCACCTCCGGTTATCCCAGAGGCGATGTTCAGCGTATTGAGACCCAGCAGGCTCTGCTGATGGCCATTGCCGGTCAGCTTCTGGATCTGGGCAACATTCCCAACCTGAAGAATATTCTTGATATATGCGTAAGCAATGTTGAGACCACCCTTACCGCACCCAATATGGCCTTCTTTGCCCGCCAGTTCCTGAAGTGCAGCAGAGCGGACATCAATTTCCGCGAGACTCCGGTATCGACAGCCAGCCTCATCAACGGCGTCAGCTATGTGTCTCTGAACATAGACAAGTGGCTGGATCTGGTCAACGAGTATATTAGCCCCTATGAGCAGGAGATCACCCGCGCCAATGTGAACATGATATCTGCCAACGAGTCCGGCAGCTATATAGATTCCACCACCGGTGTTATTGCCGGCAGCTGGGAGAGCTTCTACTGTCACAGCTGCACCTATAAGAACAACTATGTGGCCAAGTACCACACTCCCGGCTTCTGCCCTCCTGACGAAACGGAGACAAGCGACGACCCTTTTGAGGGTGAGGAGTCTGACACAGGCTCCACGGACAATGGCTCCACCGATACAGGCAGCGAGAGCACCACTCCCCCTCAGGACACCGCTCCTGTGGAGAGCCTGCCTCCCGTAATTGAAGACCCCTTTGCATAAAGCTCAAAAATCCCATCCGTCAGACAAAAGGACGGATGGGATTTTTTCGGGCATCGCCCGTGGGGGGCTGCGTCTCTGCAGGAAACGGTCCTGACTGTTCCGCAAAAAAGCGGCGGGAGCAAGCCCCCGCCCTACGGTGGGGTGCGTTTGCTGCCGCGACCTGTATACGGAGCCGCAAGAGTCAGCGCAACAGCAGCCATAGCCCCAGCGCCAGCTGCAGTGCCAGTATCACGGGAAAGCCGATAACAAAGCTCCGATGCCTTGTTTTATGGCGAAAGAGATACATTCCGCCGATGCCGCCTATGCTGCCTCCCAGAAGGGCAAGGAGAAAGAGCGTGACCTCGGGAACACGGTGCTTATGAGCCTTTGCCTTAAGCTTGTCCGTGCCCATGGTGAGGAAGAGAGCCAGATTTATCAAAAACAGATAAATTGCCAGCAGTGAAACGGGGTTTTGACGGATGAATATAAGCGCCGTCATTTCTTTTTGCCGCCCTTTTTCACAGGTCTTGCGTTTTTCTTGGGCTTGGGCTTGGCCCAGCCGGCCTTATACTCCGTCTTTTTCGGCTTTTCCACCGTCTTTTCCTCTGCCTTTTTGGCAGGGGCTTTTTTCTTCGGCGAGTAGTCGGGGCGAATGAGGCATTCCGGTCCGAAGCCTA